>JBCCBR010000015.1:0-15631 GCA_039033935.1 Verrucomicrobiota bacterium | reverse complement strand
GTTTGACGAGCCGCTGCTCGACGAGGTGCTCGCAGCCGCCTTCGCTCCGCAATTTCTCGCAGCACGCCTCGATCTTCATGGTGCGGGTGTTGGGGCGAAACCCAAGCCGGCGCGTCACACAATCAATCAAGGTCGAGGCGTTGTTGTCGTGAAATTCGAGGACTCGACCACAGTCGACACAGATCAGGTGGTTGTGATCAGGCGAATCGAGGAAGTTGGGGTCGTAGACCCTTTCGTCACGACCGAGATCGATCTCCCGCAACAAACCGCACTCGGTCAACAGAGCAAGGGTGCGATAGAGCGTCGCCCGCGATGCTGCCGGGTCGATGCGTTTCGCTTTTTCCCAGAGCTCCTCCGCAGTAAAATGATCGTCACTTGAGAAAGCCGCTTCGAGAAAGATGTTTCGCTGAGAGGTGCGCCGAAGCCCCCGTTTACGGATGTATTCGTCGAATCGTTTTTTGATCTCAGGGTCCATCTTGCTTGTAGCGAAGAAGAATAAACGTCTCAATCGGCAGACTTCCTGCACCCCGCCTCCCCCTAAGTTACGACCACAGAAACACCAATGTCGACCGCCCAAATACCCTTTCTTCGTTTTGCTCCAATCTATCAGAGTCGCGTCTGGGGTGGTCGTCGGCTCGCTGACCAGTTTCATCGGAAGCTTCCCGCGCCAGAAACGCCATTCGGTGAAGCATGGGAAATCTCAGCTCGCGAGGAAGCCGATTCTGTCGTCACGATGGGGCCACTGGCGGGACGCTCTCTCAGTGCCCTTTGGGGAGACTCGGGTTTGCGCGAATCGATATTCGGGTTGAACGCACCCGACAGCGATCGCTTTCCCCTTCTCTGCAAGATTCTCGACGCGCGCGACACGCTTTCGATTCAAGTTCATCCCCCGGCCCGCATCGCCGACTCGTTAAATGGCGAGCCAAAAAGCGAGGTCTGGTACATCGCTCACGCCGAGCCGGGAGCGCGTCTCTACATCGGGGTGAAGGAGGATGTTTCGCCCGAGAAGTTTGAGCTCGCGCTGGAAGAGGGAGCCGTCGCCGAATGCGTCCACGCGATCGAAGTGGAGGCTGGTCAGCACATCTACATCCCGAGCGGCAGGCTCCATGCGATCGGAGCCGGGCTTTTGATTTACGAGATCCAGCAAAATTCCGACACCACCTACCGAGTCTTCGATTGGAATCGCGTCGGGCTCGATGGGACTCCTCGCCAGCTTCACATCGAGGAGTCAATGCAGTGCATCGATTTCGAAGACATCGAGCCATCGATGGATCAGCCTCAAGAATCACTCCTGACTGATTGCGATTATTTCCGATTTGAGAGACACGCCATTCAGCCCGATGAGAGCGTTCTTAATTCACTCGGACCCGGATTCGCAATCCTCACCGTCGAAAGTGGGGGCCTCATCTGTGGCGAGGAGCAATTCCAAAGCGGAGACTTCTTGCTCCTGCCAGCGGAGGCCTGCGAAGGCCTCACCGCAGCCCCATCCGGAGCGACTCTGCTGGTGACTCGCTGGCCGGGGAATTAATCGGGATTGGGTCTGAACCAAGCGGTATCTCGCTTTCCTGGATAGCTGAGCCAGGAGCATAGACTATGAGCGCTCACCGTCCCAACCACGCAGCAGTGAGCGGGGTTCGATGCGCCTCAGACCACTTGCATCCGAGTCAGATCCTGAGTGTCGATCATGCCAATGGGACGATTCCTGTCGTCGACCACGACGAGATCGTCGATCCGGTGCTCTTCGAGAATTCTCAGCACTTCGCCGACCAGCTTTTCAGCTGCGACATGAATGGGATTTCGAGTCATCACCTCTTCGACCGGGAGGGATCCGATCGCACCGTCATTTTCCTGAAAGGAGCGCGCAAAGTCTCCTTGGGTAAAAATCCCGATTAGCTCCTCTTGTCCGCCGACGACTACGACGGCCCCGGCACGGGCGCGACTCATCCCAGCAAGGACTTCTGACACCGCCGTGTCCGGCGGGACGCAGACCAGATCGTTTCCCGCCCGCATGATGTCGGTGGCGCGCAAAAGCAGAGCTTGTCCGAGCGCCCCTCCCGGATGGAACTCAGCGAAATTCTCACGGGTGAACCCTCTCGACTCGAGCAATACCATCGCCAGAGCATCCCCCATCACCAGCGAAGCCGTGGTCGAGGACGTTGGGGCAAGATTGAGAGGGCAGGCCTCCCGCTCCACTGAGACATCGAGCACCAGAGCGGCAGCGCGGCCCAGAGTGGACTCGGGACGCCCCGTCAGCGCGAGTAGCTTGACGCCCCGCCTCAGCAGGTGCGGCAGCACATTGAGAAGCTCCGCCGTTTCTCCCGAGTAGCTCAGGGCGAGAACACAATCTCCAGGGCTGACCAGACCGAGATCGCCGTGGAGCGCATTCTGACAGTCCAGAGTCGTCGAAGGAGCGCCAGTCGAGTTGAAAGTCGCGGCGAGCTTATTCCCGATATTGCCAGACTTCCCCACTCCGACGATGACCAGCTTGCCGGACGCTTCGATCGTCTCCCGCAGCAGCGTAATCGCTTCCGCGAAAGAGCGGTCGATCCGCTCCCGCAGTCGACCCAATTCATTGATTTCCAGATCAATGACTCGCCGAGCCTGTTCCAATTCTTCCATAAATCCGGCTCGCACGATTTAGGGCGAGCGCTGCAAGTGTTGTAAACCTAACTGTTTACCTCCCGTTTTCAAAAACTGCCACTCTTGAAAACCTGGGTCAGAACATCTCCAACTGAAACACCCGAGACTCCTCCCGCAGCCTGAACCGGACGCCCGCCCCGATCAAGCGGACGCTGCGCCCTTCGCTCCGACTCCAGGCCTCCTCGAGGAGTTCCCCGAAAAGATCGGCGTTGATGCGCTCACTTGCCTGCTGCGCCGAAGTGATTTGAAAATCGGCGAACTTGATCTTCACGACGCACTCGCGGATGACACGGTCAGTGTGCTTCGCCTCGTAGTCGCGTCGCAGCTCTTCGACGAGATCAGTCAGACGCTGCTGGCCCTCCTCGACTGATTCCAAATTGGTCGAAAAGGTTCGCTCGTTGCTGAGTGACTTCCGCTCGCGGTGAGGATTCACAGATCGGTCATCTAGGCCCCGGCAAAGCCGAAAGAGAGACCTGCCGAACTTTCCAAAATACTGCACCAGATCGAGCTCTGACCGCAGCCGCATCTCGCCACAAGTTTTGATCCCAAGCGCCTCGAGTCGGCTCGCGGTCCGCTTGCCAACACCCCAGATGTGTTTCACCGGCAAATCGCTCAAAAATGCGTGGGTCATGCTCGGCGTGACTTCAAACTGGCCATTCGGCTTCTCCCAGTCGCTCGCGACTTTTGCGAGAAACTTGTTCGAGGCGATCCCGGCAGACGCAGTCAATCCGGTCAATTGGTGGATGCGATGGCGAATTTCCCAGGCGACCGAGGCCGCCTCGGAGCGAAGATTGGACACATCGAGATAAGCTTCGTCCAGCGAGAGCGGCTCCACCAGATCGGTGAACTCGTGAAAAATTTCCCGAATCCGGCTCGACTCCTGCCGGTAAAGATCAAAGCGGACCGGGAGCATGACCAGATAGGGGCAAAGTCGCTTCGCCTTGAAGGCTGGCATCGCTGAATGGCAACCAAATTTCCGAGCTTCGTAATTGCAGGTCGTGAGCACGCCACGGCCACTGCTCCCGCCCACCGCGATTGGGCGACCGGCGAGCTCGGGTCGCTCCCGCATCTCGATCGCAGCGTAAAAACAATCCATGTCGACATGGATGATTTTTCGCGGCGACCGCGACCCGTAGCTCGCAGCTGTCTCCTCAACTTTCAACTGTTCAGAATAGCATAATAATGAACTGCCGCAATCGAGCTCAAGAATCTCGCAAGATTTATCTACGAGCCAAAGATCACCGTGCTATGATCCGAGCTATGCAGACTCACTCCGATTTCTCCCGTCGCCGTTTTGTCGCAGGCTCCGCCGCGACCATTTCAGCGGTGGCCGCGTCGCTCAACCATCGTTTTTCATTGGCCGAAGAGGCCGCCAAGGAGGCTGGGATCGATGGAGCCATCCGTCACAGCGCCTGCAAATGGTGCTACAAAAAGATCGAGTTGGAAGACCTTTGCATCGCTGGAAAGGAATTCGGGCTCGACTCGATCGAGCTGCTCGGCCCGGACGACTGGGCGACTTTGAAAAAGCACGGATACCACTGCGCGATGGTCGATGCTCCGAGCGGCGAAGTCACCGTCGGTGGAGAAACGGTCAAAGTCGGTCGTATTGGCCATGCCTTCAACCGGGTCGAGTATCACGACACGCTCGTCGAAATTTACGAAGAGCGGGTCAAGGCAGCGGCAGACGCGGGCTTCATGAATGTGATCTGCTTTTCAGGAAATCGACGAGGCATGGACGATGAGGAAGGTCTCAAAAATTGTGCGATCGGGCTCAAGCGCCTCATGCCACTTTGCGAGAAGCTCGGGGTGACGCTCTCGATGGAGTTACTCAACTCGAAGGTCAATCACGCCGACTACATGTGCGACCTGTCCAGCTGGGGCGCGGAGCTCTGTGAGGCGGTCGGCTCGGAAAGTTTCAAGCTGCTCTACGACATCTATCACATGCAGATCATGGAAGGCGACGTCATCGCCACGATTCGAGAGCGCAGCAAATACTTCAGTCATTACCACACTGGTGGTGTGCCCGGCCGAGGCGAAATCGACGAGAGTCAGGAGCTCTACTATCCCGCGATTGTCAAAGCGATCGCTGAGACCGGCTACACCGACTTCATCGGTCAGGAGTTCATTCCGAAGCGAGAAGACAAGCTCGCCTCCCTGCGCCAGGGAGTTGAAATCTGCACGGTCTGAGATTGAACAGGGTCAGGTGCTCGACTCAACAGGGTTAGGTCGTTGACTCAACAGGGTCAGGTCCCGGACTCAATAGGGTTTAGTCTCAGAGCAAAGAGGGTTCAGTCGCCTGAGCAGAAATTCGATGGCTCGGAATTCACTTTTCGACGCTCGGCTCTACGGGATCGTCGATCTTGGCTACGTCGATCCGGGATCTCTATCTGTGGCAGCCCAGGAGCTCATCGCGGGTGGGATCGACGTGATCCAACTGCGAGCCAAAGGACATCCGATCAACGATGTGGAAGAATGGGCTCGAGAGCTGGTCCCGATTTGCCGGGATGGGGGGGTGCCTTTTGTTGTGAACGACCACGCTGAGATCGCGCGCGACGTCGGGGCCGATGGCGTCCACGTCGGTCAGGATGATGCCTCAATGGCCGAAGTGCGACGCATTGTCGGGGACACGATGCTGGTTGGCAGATCGACCCACAGCGTCGAGCAAGCACGCGCTGCCGCCGCCGACCCGCAGACCGACTGCATCGGTTTTGGTCCGCTCTTCGCCACTCCGACCAAGCCGACTTACAAGCCAATCGGAACCGAGGAGATCAGAGCTGTCCACGCCGAGCACGTCGATCTCCCCATTTTCTGCATTGGTGGAATCAAGCTCGAAAACCTACCGTCTGTTATCGCGGCAGGCGCAAGGCGAGTCGTGATCGTTTCAGGTCTTCTCTGCGCCGAGAGTCGAGTCGAAACGACCCGAGAGGCAAAGCGACTCCTGACAGAGACTGGCTGAAGCTGAAATCCCTCGACAAAAGTAGCGGTCATTTGGTTTCAATGAGTGCCACAAACGGCTATTTCGCTCTCGTCCGATCTAGAGCCCTACCCTACAGTCTCGCGAAATGGAGTGGCACTACACCGAGACGGGAGGGCAGCAGAAATCGGTCAGCGAAGACGAGCTTCGGCAGCTCGCTCGATCGGGACTGGTCTCTGCGACAACGCTGGTCTGGAACGAGTCGATGCCTGAATGGCAAATGGCCTCTGAAATCTGGCCAGACTGGTTTGCGAGTGCCGCGAATGCTCCGCAGCGCCCCGCGATGGTCGATGCGCCGGCGCCGATCGTCGTTTCTGGCGCGCCGCGTCAGGCACCCGGCGACGCCAATGCCTGCGCGATCGCTTCCTTGATATGCGGCATCGTCGGGCTCTTTTGCACGCAACTCTTTTCGATCGCGGCAGTTGTGACCGGGCACATTGCTCTGAGTCAGATCCGTAAAAGCGGAGTCGCCGCCAATAAAGGCCTCGCCATCGCTGGCCTTGTCCTCGGCTACGTCGGCATCGGGATCGTGGTGCTGATCCTGGTGTTCTATGCGGTGATGTTCTTTGGACTAGCAGGAGCCGGTGCCTTTGGCCCGTGAAAGGAATTTCCACCCAAAGCGTCTCGTCAGTCATCTATTTAGCCGCTGAGTTACTTTCCATTATGATCTCTAAATCACTCCTCATCCTCACCCTGATATCGATTACTACCCTGGTCGCTCGGGGCTTTGACCACAGCGCCTACGACGCCGTCTTAAAAAAATACGTCGATTCAGAGGGTCTGGTCGACTACGCCGGCCTAGCCAAAGACCGCACAGCGCTTGATGCTTATCTGGTGCGGACAGGTGCGGTTCCCGAAGCGACCTTTAAGAGCTGGTCCGAAGCTGAGCAGCTCGCTTTTCTTTTCAACGTCTACAATGCGGAGACGCTTCAGTTCATCATCGATAACTACCCGGTGGAATCGATCAAAAAACTGGGAGGCCTCCTCAGCTCGCCCTGGGACAAGAAAGTGGTGAGTCTGTTTGGCAGCGAGACCACGCTCAACAAAGTCGAACACAGCATCCTCCGCGGAGACGACTACGACGAGCCACGACTTCACTTCGCGCTCGTCTGTGCCGCGATCAGTTGCCCCCCGCTTCGTCGCGAAGCCTACACCGCCGCAAAGCTGGACGCTCAACTTGATGACCAAGCCAAGGTCTTCCTCGCTCAGTCCGACAAAAACGGCATCAAAGGCGACACCCTTTACTTGTCGAAAATTTTCGACTGGTATGGGGCTGATTTCGAATCGGGTGATGATGACCTCGTCGATTACCTGACCCGCTACTGGGGCAGAGGGATCGTCGGAAAAGACGTCGAGTTTACCGATTACAACTGGGGATTAAACGAGCAGTAGACTTGCGCGACTGCCCTGCTCGAATTCAACTCAGATACTCAATTCAAATGGAAGACACCGCTTCAGACTCCACCACCGAATCGCCCAAAGGCAAAAAGGCAATTGGTAAACTTATCATCATCGCTTTGGTCCTGATTGGGATCATTGTCGGATTTAATTTCCTGCCAGTCGACGAATGGTGGAAAGCAGCGACCGACTGGATCGAGGGCTTAGGCGTCTGGGGTCCGATCGCTTTTATCGCGCTCTATGTGGTCTGTACTGTCTTTTTTATTCCTGGCTCTGCCCTGACTCTCGGAGCGGGGGCATTCTTTGGAGTAGTCTGGGGCAGTCTCTGGGTCATCATTGGGGCGAATATCGGTGCCAACGTCGCCTTTCTGATCGGCCGTTTTTTCGCGCGCGACGCGATTGCGAAGAAAACCGCGGACAGCCCGACCTTTCAGGCGATCGATCGGGCTGTCGGCAACGAGGGTTGGAAAATCGTCGGCCTGACTCGTCTTTCCCCAGTCTTCCCATTTACCCTGCTTAATTATGCGTTCGGCCTCACGGGGGTGAAGTGGATTCACTACGCCCTCGCCTCGTTCGTCGGGATGCTCCCTGGGACGATCATGTATGTCTACATCGGGTCGCTCGGGAAACTCGCGGCCGAGTCCGACGAGACCAGCACCGCCAAGACCGTGCTGCTAATCGCCGGTCTCGTCGCAACCGTACTCGTCACCGTGGTGATCACTCGCGCCGCGAAAAAGGCCCTCGCCGAAAAGACGGATATTGAGGTCGAGTGAGCCTGAGGGAACCTCTAGACGCTGCAGCGATCAAATTGCTCTTTCGGCCGAACTGAGCTGGACGTCGGAAATAGTTGAGAGATCAAGAAGGTTGAACCCAATCCCCTTCTCTTTGAACACAATTACTGCTGTCCCCTGCTCTGGCGCTAAATGCACGAAGTCTGGATGAGGGACTTCATACTTTTCGCCACTAGAGGAAACGATCGTCATCGGAAGATTGTGTGAAAGCATCTCCCGAAAGTCTTCTTTCTCCATAATTAACTGTTCGCACGGACAAGCGCGCGAGGCAAGTCGTTAGTTTCGACAGACAGTGCCCGCATACACATTGAAACTCTCGCCCCTCAGAAATCCGACCAGCGTCTGGCCGCTGGCTTGGGCGAGATCGACAGCGAGAGAGCTTGGTGCCGATATTCCGGCGACCAAGGGAATGCGGGCAACGAGTGCCTTTTGCATCAACTCAAAGGAAATGCGCCCGCTCACTAGCAAACACACAGTATCCTGCTGCTGATCGAGAAAGCGACGACCGATTACCTTATCGAGCGCGTTGTGACGACCAACATCCTCGCGGACGAGTTGCAGCTCGCCTGCCTCGGAGAACACGGCCGAAGCATGGAGGCCTCCGGTTCGTTCGAAGGTGTCCTGAGCTTGGCGCAATTTGTCGGGCAAGGTCACAATCACTTCCGGCGATATTTTGCTGCTCTTCGAAATGGGTGGGAAAGGTCGCATCACCGACTCGACTGTGGTCTTTCCGCAAACTCCACAGCTGCTTGAGGTGTAGACGTGTCGGGTCAGAGAAGAGAGATCGACTTCGGAATCGAGCCGCACATCGATCACATTTCCCGCCTCCTCGGCCTTGAGACCAAAACCAGGAACAATCTCCAGGATCTCTTCTCGACGAGTCAGTAATCCCTCGGTGAGAAGGAATCCGGCAGCCAGCTCTTCGTCGTGCCCCGGGGTCCGCATCATCACGGCAACGGACTCTCCATTGACGCGCAACTCGAGGGGCTCCTCCCGCGCAACCCAATCCTGCCGACCCGCGATTTCCTCTGCGTCACGGTATCGCCGAACCACCACCGAGGCCTCTGCTTGCGACGGCGAGACCGACTCCAGTTCCTCACGAGTATTTGCATTAAAGAAAAAAGCCCGCTCGCTCTCCGAGATCTCAAGTTGCGCGATGATTCCCTCCGCTATTGCTCGATCGCAGATGTCCTGAAGTCGGTGAGTCCCGTCCCCAACCGCCTCTTCGATAAGCGTCAACATGGCGGCCCGCGGGTAGAGCGCGACGAGAGGCTCCCAGAATCGCTCATTGCGGTAGACGGAGCCCCCACCGAGATCGATTAGTCGTTCCAGCAGCCGAGGGGTGATCTGCGGCAAGTCGACGCCGAGCACGAGGAGGTAATCTGCCTCTGAGGCCCGGAGTGACGAGAGCAGTCCTGAGACTGGCCCGACATCAGAGATTTCGTCGACGACTTTCTCGACGCCGACGAGGACTTCCGGAAAAGGCTGGTCTTGCCTTACTGAAAGCCAAAGTTTGTCGGGCTCGAGCGCAGCGAGGGTACGCAGTTGATGCGTGAAAAGTGGCACCCCACCCCAGGTTGCGAATGCCTTGTCCGAGCCGAAGCGGGTCGACTTGCCTCCGGCGAGGACGACACCGTCAAATCGAACCCCTTCCCCCAGCCCGCTCATGGGAGAGGCTGTGCCTCGTATCGGTCGCGGACTCGATCGTAGGCGGGATGGACGCATTTGTCCTTCCAGCGCCGCAACGCGCTGAGCAATCCGATATCAGACTCAGGCTCGACGCCCTGATCTCCTGACTCCTCAATCCACGATTCGAGAATCGCGCGGTGCCGATCGAGGATCTCAGCATAGTGCGGGTCGTCCGCCAGATTGTAGATTTCGTGGGGATCCTTTTCGAGGTCGTAGAGCTCCTCGGGGGCTTTGTCAGGGCCGAAGAAAATCAGCTGGGTTTCATTCATTTCGCCAGCCGCCATCATTTCGCGAAAGCGCTTACTGACGGCCCACCCATCTTTGTAGCTCTCCTGCATGAATGGCAATTCGGGCATGTAGTTGCGCAGATACTTGAATCGAGGAGTCACCACCGCGCGAATGTGTTCGATGGTGTAATCGCAGCGATCACGGGCGGCGATCACGAATTCCCTCTCGGTGTAATTGTCTGCCAAGACATCGCGACCCTCCATCACCTCCGGAATCGGTAAGCCTGCCACCGCGAGCGATGTCGGAGCAAAATCGATCGCACTGACGAGGTCATCTCGGACCTGGTTTGGCTCGATTCCAGGACCTGCAATGAATCCCGGCATGTGAATGCCACCCTCATACAGAAACTGCTTATGGCGATGGAGTTTGTATCCATGATCGCTCAGCAAAAAGATGTAGGTATTTTCGTAGAGGCCGTCCCGCTTCAAAGCATCGACGATTTCGCCGACGAGTCGATCAGTCAGCAGCAGGCAGTCGTAGTGGTGGGCGATCTCTTCGCGAACCTCGGGGATGTCGGGATAGTAGGGAGGCACCGGGACCGCCGAGCGATCGACAGTTTGCTCGGCCGCTTTGCCCGACTTGCCGCCCCGCAGCTGAATCTGCCCGAAGAAGGGTTGCCCCTCGGCGCGACCGGTCCACTCACTGCCTTCCACCGCTCCTTTGAATCCGAGAGCAGGCTGCCAGTGGTCGTAAAACTCCTCGTGTGACCATGTGAAGTTGAAGTCATCTTTGCCACCGCCTTCGTTGAAGGTGTAGTATCCGTTTTCGCGAAACAAGATTGGGAGCGGCACGACCGCCTCCGGCAAGATGTTTTCATCGAACTCAGCGGACAGATCCATCCCCCGGAACTCACTGCGGCAACTGCGGTGATGGTGAGCCCCGATCGAGGTCTGCATCATTCCAGTGATCACGCCCGAACGAGTCGCCGAGCAGACACCCGCTGGCGTGTAAAAGCGATCGAACCGAATCCCGCTGGCAGCGAGAGCGTCGAGATTGGGCGTCTCAATCACGTCGTCTCCATAGCAACTGAACCACCCGCTGACGTCCTCAAGATAGATCCAGAGAACGTTGGGTTTGTCGTCAGCAGAGGCGAGGCCGGTGAAAATGAAAAGTGCCAGCAGGGCGCAGAGTAGGGATTTCATAGATGGAATGTGGAAGGTTAGGGGACGCCGTTCTCGGTGCCAAGCAAATCGTTGACCGCCCGATTGGCGACCCGGACAATGTATTTGTTAGGCTGATCAATGAGCGCTGCTTGTAGCGCAGGCAGAGCGGGCCGGGCAATCTCATCGAGCTCGTCGAGCACGATGGCCGCTTCGAGACGAGCCCATTGATTCTCGCTCTGCAGCATTTGCTCGAGCACAGGCAAAGCCTCCTCAGTTTTTCCGATACGCCCGAGGGCACGGGCCGCCGCAATTTTTACCGCGGGAGACGAATCGGCCGTCGCCGTCTGCAAACTCTTTTGAATCTCGGGCCGTTGCTCGACCTCTTCGGCAAAGTTCCCCAATCCGGTCGCTCCCCAGAAACGGACGACGGCATGCTCATGCTGAAGGGCTCCGCGAAGAGCTTCAAAAGCCTCCACCCCTCCGAATGCCGCCGTCGCGATTTCTGTAAGCTCTTTGATGAATTCACTCGGATTGTCGCTCTGGCGAAGTATGTCGTAGTCCGGTGCCCCGCTTTGCTTGAAGCGCTCGATTTCACTCTCTGGAATCAAACCGATGTCACCGACCGAGAGCTGCCAGTCCATGAGCGCGGAGCGGAGCTCGACGAGCTTTTCACTCGCGGCCGGATCATTGATCAGGTTGTTTATTTCATGAGGATCATTCTCCAGATCGTAGAGTTCCTCAGCCGGTTTCCGGGAGGACGCGAACTGCGCCACGCCAGCCGTCATTCGATCAGTCTCCTGGGCAGCTCGAATCGCCTGCATCGTTGCCCCTTTCTCCGGGGTGTTCATGTATTGGTAGTAGGGCTTGAGCGGCTCGAAGTTTCGGATGTAGCGGAAGCGAGGGCCTCTCACCGATCGAATGATGTCGTAGCGCTCATCCATCCGGTCGCGTGCTCCATAAGCGAAGCGGCGCGGTTCACCGTGGAGAAATGACTGGCCGTGCGCCCATTCAGGCACATCGACGCCGGCAAGCGCAAGGAATGTCGGACCAAAATCCGGCGAATTAATGATGCGGTCGTCGACTTTTTCGAGAGGCCGATCGATCCGGTCGCGGAACTTCTCCGGGACGTGCAACAGACAAGGGATCCGCGTCCCCGAGTCGTAGAGCCAGCGCTTTGCCCGAGGCAACCCGATGCCATGATCGGACCAGAAAAACACGATCGTATTGTCGGCAACGCCCGCTTCTTCGAGGGCCGCGAGGTGATCCCCGACCCAGTAATCGAGCGCAGTGATCAGCTCGTAGTTGCGTTTCCAATCCTCCCTAACCACTGGGAGATCGGGATAGTAAGGGGGAATGTTGTCGAATGCGGCCGCGTCCTGACGCTCTTCGTCGCTGAGACGTTCCGTCACGCTTTGATATTTCTCTTCACTCGCGATTCCACTTTCATGGCAACCGGTGAAGTTGAAGACTGCGAAAAAAGGATGATCGGAGGGGCGATCTTTCCAATGGCCTTTGCTGCCGCTCAAATCCCAAATCTCTTTCGGTGATGGCGTGCGAAACTGGTAGTCCGTCTTGCTGTTGTTCGTGCAATAGTAACCAGCCTCTCGAAGTAACATCGGAAAGGGAATCAACCACTCCGGAAGAGTCGCCTCACAGCGCATGTGGTGAGTCCCAATCGCGTTTTGATACATCCCGGTGATGATCGAAGATCGACACGGGGCGCAGACACCCGCCGAAGTAAAGGCGTGGGTAAAGCGAGTCCCGCGCTCAGCGAGTGCATCGAGATGCGGAGTCTTTGCAAAGGGATCGCCGTAGCACCCAAAGTGTGGGCTGATGTCCTCAGCCGAAAGCCAGAGGATGTTGGGACGCTCCTCGCCGAGACCTATCGAGATGAGAAAAAAACAGAGAAAGAGGACTCGCATAGGAATCGATCCTGCCTTCCTGCCACCGACCCGACAAGGACGTGATCGGGAATTTTATTTTCCCGTGGCTGGGCTTTGATCTAAGCCAAAGGCCGCATGCATCACTTGTGCGGCGCGATCGATCTCCTCCTCGGCCACCGTCACCGTGACTTTGATTTCGGAGGTCGAGATCATTTCAATATTGATCCCTGCATCAGAGAGCGCCGCAAACATCTCGGCAGCGACACCCGAGTGAGAGCGCATCCCGATTCCGACAACCGACAACTTGGCGATCCCATCTTTGGCCTCCATTGAAACCCCTTCGCCAAGGGACGCCAGGACAGGCTCCAAGGCTGCCTCGGCCTTGGCGACGTCGTCTTTGTGAACGGTGAAGGAGATGTCCGTGATCCCAGTCTTCGAGACATTCTGGACGATCATGTCGACAAGCAGATTGGCCTCGGAGACCGCTCCAAAAATCTTGCTGGCGGAGCCTGGCTGATCTCGAACCCCAGTGATCGTGACTTTGGCCTGGGCTCGTTCCAGACTGACCCCGCGGATGACGACGGATTCCATGCTCATGGTTTCTTCTCGGACTAGAGTTCCCGGATTTTCATTCAAACTGCTGCGAACCTCAAAGGGCACCCCAAATTTCTTGGCAAACTCGACCGAGCGCGACTGCATCACCTTGGTGCCGGAGCTCGCCATTTCGAGGAGCTCATCGTAGCTGATCTCATCGAGCTTGCGCGCCTCAGGCACCACCCTCGGATCGCAGGTATAGACCCCGTCGACATCAGTGAAGATCTGGCAAAGGTCGGCGTCGATTGCTGCCGCCATCGCGATCGCAGTGAGATCCGATCCTCCTCGCCCCAGGGTCGTGATCTTGCCGTCGTTGGTTCGCCCCTGAAAGCCGGCCAGGATCACGATATTCCCATCGTCGAGCAGCTCATGGACGCCTGCCGGTGAAATATTGGAGATGCGCGCCTTGGTGTGGACCCCGTCTGTCTCGATCCCAGCCTGAGCACCAGTCAACGAGACCGCCTTCGCACCCATCGCGTTCAGACTCATCGCAGTCAGCGCGATCGTGGTCTGCTCGCCGGTCGCGAGCAGCACGTCCATCTCCCGCTCAGTCGGCTCACCTCCCTCAGTGACCGCATTGGCCAGCTCGATCAGATTATTGGTCACACCGGCCATCGCTGAAACTACCGCGACCACTCGATTTCCCTGATCGCGAGTCGCGAGAATCCGACGCGCCACATTCAAGATGCGCTCGGGAGTGCCGACGGAGGTACCGCCATATTTCTGGACGATCAGTGCCAACTGCTGAGGTGAGATTCGGTGGGATCGTTAGCGCAGGATCAAGGATTGTCCAACAGCGACTTTAGCGACTAGCTGAGCGTTGTTCTCTGGCTCATTTCAACGCTGTTACCGAGCTCAAGAGTCGAGCAGACGAGAAAAGCGAACCTGATTTCGAAGTATCGTGTGCGAATCGATGGCGATACCATCAAATGAAAGCCAGATTCCGATCGAGCCACGCAGCAACAAAGTCTTCGGTCTCCTCCGCGACGGGCGTGTTGTAGCGGGCCTCTAACTCACTCACAAACCAGGAGGCTTCGCGATTCCGTCTTTCAATCGAAAGTGTTGCTCGCTCGGGTTCGAGCACCCGGTAGATAAATCGGCTCCCCTCTCGCACATACTTTGCGTAGCTTGCGACGCAGTTGTGCTGCGCTTCGCCCTCGTCAACGAGCGCGCGTGCACTGGTGATGGGTTCGATCTTTCCGGGAATCCCTGGAATCGGTGGATTTCGAAATTGCTCCGACTCTGACTGACTCGCCTCGGCGAGCTGCTTGAGGCGCCGCCGGTAGTGCTCGGCTACCTCGTTGTGGATTTCCTCAAGTCGCTCGACGCTGGTGAACTGCTCTGGGACTTCGATCGCGCCGCTCAAGCCATCTTGCATTTCCAACGTGGAGGAAATGAGGTGAGCCACCCTCGCTCGGTAGCGCTCGGACGGAGTCTCCGAGATTTCTGTGAGCAGGGGAACCGAGGCGTGTTGCTTGACGAGCGGATTCTCGAGAACGCTGATTACACCCGCATTGATGCTCGGAAGATGGGTCAGCACCGACTTCGGAAGTCTCAGCTGTCTTGCCAGCACATTGAGGACAGCATCCCAGTTATCGCCACTGAGCGAAGCCGGATCGACCTTACTGAGGCACTTGGCAGCGCGCTTGGAGTTCTCAAAATCGAGGAGCTCGAGGAGATCCCGCTGCCGCATCGAGCTGCACTTGAGGGAGGCGATCATCTCAACATCGCCGTTGAATCGCTGGGCAAGGAAAAACGCCAGCGCCGGATTTGAGTTCGCCAATTCCAAGGCCCCCGGGTCGTGATAAAGCATCACGAGGAGAGGCCACTGATTCGTCTGAAACGGCTCGATCACCTTCGCCACAGGTTTCGGCAGAGAAAACCGAAACTGGTCGAAGGCACGCTCGCGCCGGCGATTTGGAGAGAGCTGCTCGGGAGGCGCCGGAGAATAAAGCTGCTCGTGAAAATCGAAACAAAGTTGGCCGACCGACTTTGCCTGACCTCCCCGCTGGCGGGCTCGTCTCCGATAAGGATGGACGAGTCGAAAATCCGGGTTGTAAGGCTTCAGCTCATCACCGCTCTGGCGTCGCCAGGCAGCCCGAGGATCGGGCCACCCGACGACGCGGATCTCTACCTGACCACGTGTCAGAATCAGTTCGCCGTTACGGAATGCGAAGTCCGTAGGCGAATCGTGTGCGGATTGGGGCATGTAGGTGTGGAACGGGGCAAAGTATCTGATCAGGCTGTAAAACAATCAAGCAACCGGGCATC
>JBCCBR010000014.1:0-16754 GCA_039033935.1 Verrucomicrobiota bacterium | reverse complement strand
GGGCCACATTTTTGCAAATGCGGCTAGAAAGTCTTTGCCGTGCGGATTATGCCTGGGACCAGCCGCGGGCAAATGAGTCGCAGACGCAACCTTTATCTATCTGCAGATTACGCGTATTTGAGAGCAGTAGCCTCGCTTTCCTCAAGCGGGGCGGGGTTTGAATGATCGGGAAGCTGAACTGGGCCACATTTTTGCAAATGCGGCTACAATGCCGTGTATCGCTCGTGGTGTGCCCGAAACCATCTGCGCAAATCCTGAAAATCTGCGGATAAATCACCCCCATCAGCCGGCGGAATCTATCCGCAGAGTTTGCAGCTGTAGCCTCGCTTTCTTAAAGCGGGGCGGGGCTTGAGCGATCGGAAAGCTGAACTGGGCCACTTTTTTGCAAATGCGGCTACCTTGTTTTATCGCCCGTCGCATGCCGACAACCATCAGCGCAGATCCCAAAACCTGCGGATCATCCACTCCGCGTTCCTAAGGCGTGAATCAGGGTCTCGACCGCAGGTCTGGCGCGGACAGCTTGACGGATGTCTCCCGAATTCCGCTGGCCACTTTGCGTCGCGTTGATCAGCCTGCTGCTTTTTCCCGAGAAAGCCGAGGCTGCTCCGAAATCCCGCCCAAACATTCTCCTGATCATGGCCGATGACCTCGGATTCTCGGACCTGGGGTGCTATGGGGCTGAGATTGCGACACCGAACCTGGACCAGTTGGCTGATGACGGTCTCCAGTTCACCCAATTCTACAACACGGGGCGCTGCTGGCCGACTCGGAGCTCTCTCCTGACCGGCTACTATGCTCAACAGATTCGGCGCGACACCTCTGAAAACGGTATCGGTGGAGGTGGGCAACAGAGCCGACCGGACTGGGCTCCACTGCTCCCGAAGTATCTAGCGCCACTGGGCTACCGATCCTACCACACGGGCAAATGGCATATCGATGGGATGCCAATCGAGCAGGGGTTCGACCGGAGCTACTACCTCAAGGATCAGGGTCGTTTCTTCAATCCGACCCGACACTGGAAGGACGACGAGCCGCTGCCTCCGGTGGAAAAAGGAACGGACGTTTACGCAACGACGGCCTTGGCGGATCATGTCATCGAGGTCCTCACGGAGCATGAAAAAGAGCATCGCGAGCAACCCTTTTTCCACTACCTCGCATTCGCCGCACCCCATTTTCCGCTGCACGCGTTGCCGGAAGATATAGCCCTCTACGAGTCGATTTACGACGTCGGCTGGGAAGTGATTCGGAAGCGGCGGTATCAGAAACAGCTCGCTCTCGGCTTGTGGAGAGGGGAGAGCGGCGTAAGCGAACTCTCACCTTTCGAGCGCGATCTGGGACCGCCCTATCACTTTCCCGAGGCGCTTGAAATTCTCGGTGCTGATGAAGTCAATCGTCCGCTTCGCTGGGCTCAGCTCACGCCCGCTCAAAGACAATTTCAGGCGCAGAAGATGGCGATTCACGCAGCGATGATTCATCGGATGGATCTCGAAATCGGGCGAGTCTTTGACCAGATCAAAGAGATGGGCGAGTGGGAAAACACGCTCGTTATGTTTTTGTCCGACAATGGCGCGAGCGCAGAGATCATGGTCCGAGACGATGGGCATGACCCGAGTCTGCCGATGGGGGCAGCTGACACCTATCTTTGCCTTGGCCCTGGCTGGTCAACCGCGGCCAATACTCCTTTCCGGCGGCATAAGACCTGGACCCACGAAGGCGGCATCGCGACCCCCTTTTTGGCTTCGTGGCCAGAAGGTATCCCAGCGAAAGGGGCATTTTGCCGTTCGCAAGGGCACGTCATCGATCTCCTACCCTCTCTTTTCGAAATCCTTGAAATCGAACTGGAATCAGAAGGGCCAATACTCCCTGGTAAAAGTTTCGCGTCGGCATTTCGAGATCCGCAGCGAGAGATTGAGCGAGAGTCGCTCTGGTGGTTTCACGATGGGCATCGCGCAATTCGAGTCGGAGATTGGAAGGCGGTCTCGCCGATCGTCGAACCCTGGGAGCTCTATGACTTATCGAAAGACCGCGATGAATCGACCGATCTTGCCATTGTCGAGGCGGATCGTCTTTCCCGGTTGATCGAGAGTTGGCAATCCGAAGCTGATCTTTATGCGAATCAGGCAGTCGACGGCTTGTCTCAGGAGGCGATCAAAAAAGCGAAGGAGCAGCTTGCTCGACGAGGCAAGATGAATGCGGCCCAGGAAGCGGGGCGCCCAAAGCGGACCCAAGTCTTGCCTTGGGGTGAGACCTTTCGGTTGCGCGATCGTCATGCCTTCTTACTCGTTCCGGAAAAAGCTGCTCCTGGGAAACCCTGGATCTTCTACGGCCCTACTCTTCCCCGAGTTCCAGATGGAGCTGAGCAGTGGATGCACCAGCGATTCCTTGATGCTGGGGTAGCGGTCGCCGGGATCGACGTGGGAGAGGCCTATGGAAGCCCGGCAGCTGATCCATTTTTTGATGCCCTTTACGAGCACTTAAGGGCGGAAGAATACTCTCGCAAACCAGCGTTGCTGGGTCGGAGCCGGGGAGGGCTCTGGGTGAGCCGCTTTGCGCTCAGTGATCCCGAGCGTGTCGCGGCCCTCGGTGGCATCTATCCGGTCTTTGATTACACCAGCTATCCCGGAGTCGAGCGTGCTGCCCCGGTCTATGGACTGACTCAAGACGAGATGCGGTCGGATCAAGCGCAGTGGAATCCGATCAAGCGCATGGGCGAACTGGCTGAGGCGCGTGTTCCGGTTACCATCATTCACGGCACGGCCGACAAGCTGGTGCCGATCGAACCAAACTCGGAGGCGTTGCTGGCAGCTTACGAGACGGCTGGACGCGGGAATCTCGTGAACCTGATCCGTGCCGACGATCAGGGGCACAACATGTGGGAGGGTTTTTTCCGGTGCGAGGAATTGATCGATTTTCTGATCGAGCGAGCGAAAGCGGAAGCGACTGAGTGATAGCGCGGTCGAGGCCGTTTTGAGGGTTTCGTGGGACTCGGCTCTGTGGCTCAATCAGCGATGCGCTTTTTGTTTCCTCTGACCTTCTTGCTTTTTATCGCCTCGGTCGCCCTCGCGGAAGAGCGGTCGCCCAATATCGTCTACATCATGTCGGATGAGCTCGCCTATTATGAGCTCGGGCATATGGGCAATCCCTACCTCATCACTCCCCGCATCGATGCAATGGCGGCTGAGGGTTTGCGCTTCACCTACGCCTACGCCGCCTCGCCAGTCTGTGCTCCTTTGCGTGGCTGTCTTATGACCGGAAAACACTCGGGCCACGCCTCGGTGAGGTCGAACGGAGGCGGTACTGCGCTTCGCGCCGACGAAGAGACGATTGCCTCAGTCCTGAAACAGAAAAACTACGCGACCGGAGGCTATGGGAAATGGGGTGCTGGTGGACGTGACAGCACCGGCGTCCCGGAAAAGCACGGCTTCGACGAGTTCTTCGGTTATTACGATCAAGTTCACGCGCATTCTTTTTACCCGGCTTACCTGGTCCGCAACAGCGAGGAAGTGGTATTGCCTGGTAATGTTGGCGGGCGCAGCGGCGAGACTTATGCCCACTACCCGATCATGGAGGCGGGTCTCGAGTTCATCCGAGAAAATCGGGATCGCCCTTTTTTCGCCTACTTCCCAATCACGCCACCGCACGGCATGTATGATATTCCGGCGGATGATCCTGCCTGGGATCACTACAAAGACGCCGAGTGGATGGAGGGTCTTTCGACTGACGCCAAAAACTACGCGGCAATGGTGACGATGGTCGATCGCAACGTCGGTGAGATTATCGATCTCCTCGTCGAACTAGGGTTGGAGGAGAATACCATTGTCTTTTTTACCGGAGACAACGGCGGACAGGATCGCTTTAAAAGCCGGGAGCATCCGCGGGGATTCTACGGCCCCAATGTCGATCCTGAGACTGGAATCGAATTTCGGGGTGGCAAAGGGAATCTCTACGAGGGCGGTCTGCGGATTCCATTTCTGGTGCGTTGGCCCGGGAAGATTGAGGCGGGACGAGTCAGCGATCTAATCTTCTCTCAGGTCGACATCATGAAAACTCTCGCCGATCTCACAGGGACGACGCCTCCGGCTGACACAGATGGTCTTAGCATTTTGCCCGAGATCCTCGGTAAGTCAGGGGACCAGCCAAAACACGAGCGCCTCTACTGGGAGTATCGTGGACAGACTGCGGTTCTGGAAGGGCGCTGGAAGGCGATTCAGCCAAAAACTGAATCGCCGTGGGAACTCTACGATCTCTCGAAAGATCCCAGCGAGACTGAATCAATCGCCGATGCAAACCCTGAGCGGCTCGCGGCGATGCAGGCCTTTGCGGCGGCTTCGCACACGCCGGTTCGAGAGGGAACCTACTCGGATCCCGAACAGACCAGACATCAGCGAGACCGCCGGGCGAAATTTGGTGCCTTGCGGGAAGATCCTCCCAAGGGCACCAAGATGTTTCACCTGAAACACCCCGATCTGATCCCAGCTGAAGAGCTCAGCATTGCCAGTTTCAGTAGCGAAAATCGTGCGAATGACAGGGGAGCGGCCTACGCGATTGATCGGCGAACCACATCCCTCTGGCATTCGCAGTTTTCTCCCCAGAAGGTCGATCCACCTCACGATCTCGTCATCGATCTGGGAGAATCCCGAGAAGTAGCCGGGGTGCAGTATCTCGCTCGTCAGGACAGCGGTTGGAATGGGGCATTCAAAAGCGTCGAGTTAGCGGTAGCAGATTCGGCGGAAGGTCCGTTTGATGCCGAATTTCTCGAAGTCGAATTCACCAAACAGAAAGAGCCCCAGAATGCTCTCTTCGAAACTCCGGTGAAGGGGAGATTTCTCAGAGTCCGAGTGCTGGGCGATCACGGAGCGAAAGGCTTCGCCTCCGCTGCAGAGATCGGTGTGATCGGTGTCCCAGAATGATATCGGCAAGTGGCGCGCTTGTTGCTGCCGACCACACTGTGACAGGATCTTTGAAGAAATTTGTCACGATATTCCGCGGCTGTGCTATTCTCTGAAACGCCCAGTCTCTGGGAAAATTTTAAGGTCGGCACGCGGATGGCTCTTTTCTGGGGGGGAGGGAGCTTGATGTTGTGCCGGCCTTATTTTTTGCTGACCGGATTCCGCTCATCTATCCCAGCGGTTCGGCCCTCAGAATCTTAAACGCACTCCAGACTGGAGATAGGCGTTGCTCTCGAGATCCTCGGCGAATTGAAGTGCTTCGATCTCGATTTCCTGAGCGAATTGAGCGCCTGCATCGAAATACACCCACCAAGGAGATGACCCGAGACGACGATCAATTCCGAGGCTGGCTCGGATCGCCCGGTAATTGAAGTCCAGGTCTCGATTGGCGCCGGAAGGGTCGTCGATATTCCAGCCGCCTCCACCCAGCACGACTCGCCCGGTCACGAACCAATCACGGTTCGGCGCGTAGGCGAGCTCGAGACGAGGAAAGGTCAGAGCCAGAGACCACTGCGGGTTGGGTTCATAAATGAGTCCAATCGCCGGGAGAAGCCGCTCTTCGCCAAGGTCTCGAGAGTAAAAACCTCCAAAGGCAAGCTTGGTCGTCTCGGACCAGCGGTAGGAAAAAAGGACCAGAGACGTGAGAATAAAATCGTCTCCGTCGACCGATCCAAAGTCTGAGTAAATGCCCGGCTGAAGCCTGGCCCACACTTTCCACCGATCATTCAGATCGATCCAGGCGTTGAGGGGAAGGTCGACTCGGGTCAGATCGAGTCTCGTCGAATTGAGCGGAAGCGGCGCGCTTGAAAAATCGAATTGATTCCGCCGATAGCGCGCTCCGGCGGTGAGGCGAAAACCAGGTCGAGTCAGAATCGGAGCGTTCACCTCGACACCCGATTCCCAGTGGCTGACCGATCCGGTGCGGTTCGAGAAGTCTGCATCGTCACTCCAGAGGAAGTATCCGGACGCAACGGCATAGCGCGGGATGAACGATTCCTCAGTCCGCTCGCCGCCTCGCGACGAGCCGCCGACGATTATCAGAAGACCGATTCCCAAAAGGAGCCGTGCTATGTCACTCTGGAATCGCGGGACCATCAAACTCCGAGAAGTAAGACCGGGCTCAAGAGGGCGCAATTGAAAAAGCAGTGCTATCCTAACCTCACCGCGGCCAGTGAAACGCGTAACCTTGCCGAAAATCGCTCGTCTAAGCGCCCGCGAACCACTATCCTAAAGCTCTATGAAACTTCTCAACTCACTTTTTCTCGCCGCTTCGCTGACCTCGCTCTTGCTTCTCGCTCCGAGCAGTGGGCTTTCGCATTGCCAGGTTCCCTGCGGGATTTTTTCAGATCAGCACCGATTTGAAGGGATGCTGGAAGATCAAACCACGATCGCGAAAGCTGGGGTCCAAATCGCTGAACTGGTCGCCGGGATGAAGGAGGGTGGATCGAATGCTTTGGACACCAACCAGGTCGCCCGTTGGGTCACCGTCAAAGAGGAGCACTGCCAAAAGATTCAGGACACCATCGCTGCCTACTTCATGGCTCAGCGAATCAAGCCTGGCGAAGGCGAGGAGGAGACCGCTGCTTACACCGAAAAATTGGTCGCCGCCCATGTTGTGATGCGCGCTGCGATGAAGGCTAAGCAAGACCCTTCGGAGGAGGTCGCGGCAGCTCTTAAGGAAGCGATCCTCGATTTCTACCGTGCCTACGAGGGGAAAGAGCCGCAGCTGGAGCACTGAGCTCGACGGGTAGTTCACAAGGCCCGAAAAAGCCCTATTTCGAAGGCTCTCTGGTGATGTTCATCGGAGAGCCTTTTTTATTTCTCATCTTCGGCCAGGTTCCTCTTTCCGTTGAATGCAGCGTACGGTAGCCGGTCCTCGAAGACTTCGGTTTGCTCATATGCCTGCCGATCGAAATCGAGATTGGGTTTCGGCATCCGCGCTCCGACGTCTTTGAGATAGCCCATCAGATCTTGATAGAGTAGTCGGTGTTTCCGTCGCCGCACCTCGGCGACGTTGTTGGTCTCTGCTTCATCTGTTCTGAGGTCGAAAAGCATCGGGAGTTCGGGCTCGTTATAAAAATGCATGACTTTCCAGCTGCCGGCCACTATCGCCGAGTGTGGCATCGAAGTCCGGTTGTGGGGGTAGTGGAAGTAGAGCGATCGATTGAGAAAGGCTTCCGTAGGTTCTGTCCCACTAAGGTAGCTCGCGAGGGAGATTCCATCGATGTCCTGGAGCGAATCAGGATTACCGCCGGCCCATTCAAGGAAGGTGGGGAGCAGGTCATAATTGATGACGTTTCCCTCAAACCGGCTCCCTGCTGCAATGCCTGGGCCGCGAATTAGCATCGGAACTCGGATGCCACCCTGCCAGAGCCACCATTTTTTTCCGTGCATCGGTTGAGTCTGACCCGGAAGAAAACTGTGACGATACCCGTTGTCGGATAACATCACCACAAAGGTGTTTTCGCTCGCGCTTGTGTCTTCCAGTTTTGAGAGGACTCGGCCGATCGAATCGTCGAGGTGCTCTCCCATGCCGAGCCAGATCGCGGGATCCTGCTTGCGACGGATTGTTTCGGCGGTCTCACCGATGGCTTTGTAATAGGCCTGCACAGCGGGAGTTTTGGCATACTTCTCTCGCAAACGATGAGGGCATTCCCGACCTTCGTGCATTGCGTAGTGCGAGATCTGAAGAAAAAATGGGTTCTTAGCCTCGGCCTGTTTTTCAATGAACGAAACTGCCCGCTCGGTGACACTGTCGATCAGTTTGGGGTCGGTCATGTCTTCGGGTAAGCGAGTCGCTTTCCCGACGGTGTTTCCAGGACTATTCGAGGTGTCGCCATCGTGGACGGTGTAGCCTTCGTCGCCAGGGTCACCTCGCATGTGCCATTTCCCGATATGAGCACTGACGTAGCCGAGCGGAGCCAATGCCTCCGGGATCGTCACTGCCTCGGGATCGATCGTCATGTCCGAGACGCAGGAAATCACGGGTAGCCCGACGGATTTTTTTTCGTCGAAGTATTCCTGCCCTCCCGAATTGAGAAAAACGGTGAATCCGTTGCGGGGCGAAGATTGGCCAGTCTGAATGCAGACCCGCGAAGGGGAGCATTGCGGAGAGGCGTAGGCGTTTCGAAAAGTCATCCCTTCACGTGCGAGCGACTCCAAATGTGGCATCTCCAGAACCGGCATCGCGGAGTTATCCATGTCCGGGTCCATCGAAATGGGAGTGCCATTCCAGGCCCAGTCGTCGATCAGAATAAGAACGATGTTAGGCTTTTCCCCAAGCTGTCGATGCGATGGAGTCGCCGCCACTCCTTCCTGCAAAGAGGGCTCAGCTCGGACGGAGCTGATGGCTGAAAAATAGATCGCTGCGATGCTGGTAATCCAGGTGATGGTTTGACTGCCGGGGATCATTTGAGAGTCGGATAAGCTTTGCCAAGAGGATTGCAGACGGTTTCGAAACTGGCCAGTCGGGACTAATGCGGATACCGGTATCGGTGGGATTCTGCTTGCATGCGACGATGCAGCGACAACCGTTTTAGGCAGAGGATTTGCTCCACCTCTGCCCTCCATGACCCATGGGCCGTTTCATCGAAAAACTAACTCCCTACCGAAAAGTCGTCGCAGAGCTGCCTCGAGAATCAATTTTCGATTACAAGGGACAGCGGATCCACATCCGAGATGAAGGGGAGGGGCCAGTCTACCTCCTGCTGCACGGTCTCGCCGCGTCGCTGCACTCATTCCGAGAGCTCTACGACCGGATGGTGCCGGGATCTCGGCTCATTGCGATGGACCTCAACGGATTCGGTTACACCGAGCGACCGAAGAAACCGAAGCACTACCAGATCGAGCACCAGACGGATTTGATTTTCCAGCTGATCAAATCACTCGGAATCGAGTCGGCGGTCGTCGTCGGACATTCCTACGGAGCAGCTGTCGGGACCGTTTTTGCGAAACGTTATCCGAGAAGGGTGCGGGGCCTCGTGCTGATCAGTCCGCCTCATTTCCACGGAGAGGCCGCCCCCTGGTATGTCCGCAACTGGCTCGGTGGCCGGGTTGCTTTCTGGCTGACGCGGCTGCTGCTTTCGCGTCCGGAGAAGTGGAAAGAGGTCTGGAGTCGAGCGATTCATGTGGAGGCAGTTGCGACAAAGGAGCTGTCTGAGGTGTATCGGAAGCAGCTCCTGATTCAGGGACTGAGAGATGCCTTCTTCGGTCTGGCTGAGTCGTTTGTGACGGGTTTACCCGAGTCAGTTCATTACGACCAGATTCAGCATCCGGTGATGATTCTGGCGGGGCGCGAGGATGAGGTGATTGATCGAGATCGGGTGGAAGAGGTCGCCGAATCAATTGGCTCGGCGAGACTCGAATGGATTTCTGATTGCGGGCACTGCGCGCCCGAAGAGAGACCCGAGTTGGTGATCGAGCTTCTGCGGGCTTTCGAGCGAGAAGTCGAGGCGTAGCCCAGGGAGTGGGCGCGTTTGAGCTATTTTGCGAGGGAGGAGGGATGGAATGCGATGCCTGTGCAATAGTCTGGAATGGCTTTCGAAATGACCCGTTTCCACCAACCAGGATACCTGCAAGCACCGCTGGCGAGCCTCACGGGTATTTTACTTCTGCTTGGGTGTGTTCCCCTGCATGGTCAAAGTGAAGAGGCTGAGACGGCTGATCCATTCGCCAATGGCGGGAACATTGCGCCGCAAGTCTTGGCTTTGGAACCGGAAGAGGAGGCTGAGATTTTAAAAGAGGTGTCGGTGCCGGAGGGCTTCGAGGTATCGCTCTTCGCGCCGTGGCAAATGGCGAACTACCCGGTCTATGTCGCTGCTTCTCTGGGAGGTGACCTCTATGTTTCTTCGGATGGAAATGGTTCTCTCGGTCGCGATCCTGATCGGGGCCGGGTGCTGCGCTTACGTGACAATGACGGGGACGGGCGGGCCGATGAGGTGACCGAATTCATCAAGAATATCGATTCGCCCCGTGGACTGATCTGGGATCATGATCGGCTTTATCTGCTTCATCCCCCCCACGTCTCGGTTTTCTATGATCGGGATGGCGATGGCGTATCTGAGGAGTCGAAGCGGCTCATCTCGAATATCGCTTTTGGTTTCGAAGATCGTCCTGCCGACCACACCAGCAACGGTCTGGAGCTTGGAATCGATGGGTGGATTTATGCTGCGATTGGTGATTTCGGTTTTCTCAACGCGACCGGAAGCGATGGTCGGGAGCTGCAACTCTGGGGTGGTGGTGTGGTCCGATTTCGGCCCGATGGTTCGGGACTGGAACTCTTCGCATCGGGGACCCGCAATATTCTCGCGACCCCGATGTCGCCGACTCTCGATCTTTTTTCCCGCGACAACACCAACGATGGTGGTGGCTGGGACGTGCGGTTCCACCACCACACGCCGCTCGCAGAGCACGGCTATCCGCGACTCTACCGGAATTTTACCGACGAGGTCATCGCGCCGCTCGCGGACTATGGTGGGGGCTCCGGTTGTGGCGGTGTCTACATTGACGAGCCCGGATTTCCCGAAGATTGGAACGCGAGTCCTTTTACGGTCGATTGGGGACGCAACGCTTCCTTTCGACATGATCTCTCGGCCAGTGGCGCGACCTTTGTCGAAGACAGCGAGCCAGAGTCATTCATCAAAATGAGAAAGCCGACCGATGCCGACGTCGATGGCCTCTCGGCGGTCTATCAGGCATCCTGGAGGGGACCAGCGACTTTCAGATGGGCTGGGCCCGATCAGGGATTTATCGTTCGGGTGACTCCAAAAGATTTCACGCCTGAGCCGCTTCCCGATTTTGCTGAGCTGAGCGACGCGCAACTTATTGATTCACTGGGGTCTCCTTCTCACGTCCGGACCCTCGCTGCTCAGCGAGCCCTGCTGCGGCAGGGAGTCGATGCAGCGTCCGGGTTGAAGCTTGAGGCTTTTATCGCGAATGCGGATCACTCCCTCGCAGATCGAGTCGCCGCAATTTTCGCCCTCACGCAGGGCCGTCCGAAGGAGGCGTTTCGAGTGTTCACAGAGCAGCAATACGATTCAGTGCTGGATCCCTTTTGGATCAGAGCCCTCGGCGATGTCCCAGTCGAAATGAATTCTACGACCAGGGAACGGTTCGCAAAATTCTTCGGTCCTGAAGCAGGCGAACGGACCAATCTTGAAGCGATTTTTTTTGCAGTCCGACAAGGCTTCGATTCTCTCTCGCCGATGATCGCTCAGCACCTCGGGGCAGATGATGCAGTCTTGCGGCACACAGCGGCGCAGGCATTGGCGAAATTGTCAGCGCAAACGGTCGCGCTCGCTTCGCTCAGTGCCGATGACGCGCGAACGCGAGAGGCTGCAGGGCGCGCCTTGATGCAGATGCCCGAGCGAGAGGTCGTCGATGAGCTCATCTCTCGCCTCGAAACGGAAGCTCTCCCGGATAAAAGGCGGTCAATCATTGCAGTGCTGGCCCGACTTTATCATCGCGAGGGGGAGTGGAAAGGCAGCTCGTGGGGCACTCGCCCGGACACGCGTGGCCCCTACTATGAGCCGACAACTTGGAGCGAATCAGAGCGCATCGTCGCCGTTTTGAGGAACAACATTCTGGATGGGACAGAAGCAGAGGCTGGCTTCACCATTGCCGAGTTGAGCCGCAATCGGATTCCGGCCAGTGACGCGCTCGACCGCATGATCGAAATCGCGCTGCAGGACGAGTCGAGCGTGCCAGCGGTGATTGGCCAGCTCGCGGCGGCCGAGGATATTCCAGCGGAGGCGCTTCCTCTCGTGCTCGCATGCGCGGAAGATCCGTCGAGCCCTCCTGGCGCGATTGCCGACGCCGTGAAGATACTTGTTAGGAGCGATCACGAAAATGCTTTCTCAGCGACAATGCGGGGCCTTGTCACGCTGCAAGAAACCGAGGGGGCTGGGAAAGAGCGAGGCGCTGCCAAAAATGCTTTTTTGAAAGCACCCAAGCTGGAGAATCATCACGATACCCTCGTGCGCTTGCTGGAAAGCGAACCAGATTCTGCAGAAGGGAAGTGGGCTGCGATTGGGCTGCTCCAGCTCGCGGTGAAGAAGGGTGGATCGCCTGAATCGCGCGAGATGTCCCGGGCAGCGATCGAAGAGAGCTGGGGAGTGTCGGCTCGTAAGATAGCTCTGATCGAAGCAGCTCGAGAAGTTAGGGCCAAATTCCTCGACGAAAAGATTGTCGCGGCGGTGCAGGATCCTGACCCGGCGATCTCATCGGTGGCAGTGAGCATAGGGAAGCGGCTCAAGCTCGATTTCGGCTCTGAAACGAAGGCGGATCCAACGATAATTGAAATCACCGCACTCGAGGCTCAGCTCCGATTCGATCAAAAGATCATCCGCGTCCCGGTCGGTCAATTGCTCCGATTGACGCTGAATAACCCCGATAAACTGGCCCACAATCTTGTCGTGGTGCAGCCCGGAAAGAATCGTGAAGTGGCAATGGCTGCTGTCTCACTCGGCGAAGACGGATTTGCGAAGGGTTGGCTTCCGGAGCACAGCGATATCATCGCGGCAACAAAGATGCTCAACTACGGCGAAGATGATCAGATCGCCTTCACGCTCTCAAAGCCGGGCGAGTATCCATTTGTCTGCACTTTCCCAGGGCACGATCTGACAATGTTGGGAACGCTTGTCGCGGAGTGAGTTATGCAGTGGGTTTTGATTGATCGGAGGTTCTGCCAGGCGCAGCGATGTAGCCGCGCTTGCAAAAGCGGGGCGAGATTTCGCTTTCGGATTCACTACTTCGGCCTATTTCACGCAATGCGGCCCCGTGGTAAACCTGTCTACTTTCGGGAAACAGTTGCTTTTATAGGGTCACGTGAGGAAGTTTTCATCTCTCACTCTCATGATCCGAAACCTTCTCATCCTCGCTACATCAGTGCTGCTGCTTGCAGCCTGTCAAGAATCGTCCGACGAGGTTTCCGCGCGCCCAACTCCGCCGCCGCCTGATTCAACCGAGGGAATGGTTTTGATCCCAGGCGGGAAATTCATGAGAGGTGGCGACGCAGGTGAAATGGACGGCGATTCGCACTCTCATCAGACCGCTTATCCGATCCATAAGGTGCAGGTCGATGCTTTCTGGATCGATGAGGATGAGGTGACCAACCGCGAATTCGCTGACTTCGCCGCAGCGACCGGTTATGTCACCTTCGCCGAAAAGCCCCTTCCCCCAGCGCGCGTCCGTGAACTGGAAGAAGCGGCGCAGATCAATCTGATGCGGATGAGCCAGCAGGCGGCGCAAGCTACCGGGGAAGAACGCGAGGCACTTCTTGCTTCGATCAAACGAGTTCAGGAAGCCTCCAAGGATCTCCACATGGCGGGTTCGATCGTGTTTGCGATTCCGGAAGGAAAACTCCACGACCCTCAGGATATCACTCAATGGTGGAAGATCGTGCCCGGCGCGACTTGGCGAACTCCTGGTGGGCCGGGGACGACCTGGAAAGAGCGGCTCGATCATCCGGTTGTGAATGTGACCTACGAAGATGCTCTCGCTTATGCCAACTGGGTCGGTAAGCGCTTGCCAACCGAGGCTGAGTGGGAGAAAGCGGCACGAGGCGGGCTCGACAGGCAACCCTACTCGTGGGGTAGTGAAATGTTCCCACTCGGGGAAGATGTCTGGATGGCAAATATCTGGCAGGGAGAGTGGCCCCATGCGAATACCGAAGCGGACGGATATTTCACGACATCTCCTGTGAAGAAGTTTCCACCCAATCCCTACGGGCTCTATGACATCGCGGGGAACGTGTGGGAGATCGTTTCAGATCTTTACCACCCAAAGGCTTACACCTTCGAATCGGCCACCGAGCCCAATCCGACCGGACCGCACCCCTCCGTCGTTTATCAACCAGGACAGCCCGTGACCTATCGAGTAACTCGGGGAGGGTCTTTCCTCTGCTCAGACGTTTGGTGCAAAGGGTATCAGCCGGGAGCGAGGCAACCTTTCGACAATGAGTCGCCAGCTAATCACACTGGCTTTAGATGTGTGCGGGATGCGAAGCCGGGAGAAGTGGGTGAGCTTTAGCTCGGCATTATTATTAGGCCTTCCTAGGCCAGTCCTTTGAGCGTCCCTGTGCTGCTTCCGAATGAGTCAACACCGCTGACACCGGCCTTTTCTAACATCGAGAGAAAGAGATTACAGGTTGGTTCGTTGTCCTTCGGGTCAAAGGCGAGATGCTGGCCATGATCGAAGCCGCCACCGGCGAGGACGATTGGCATGTTTCTCGTATCGTGGTGATTGGCATTCCCGAAAATCGACCCAAGCATCACTTGGCTGCGGTTGAGTAGACTTTCACCGTCCTCTTCGGTTGATTTCAATTTGTCGAGAAGTTTGCAGAACCGCTCCATCTGTTCCTTTTCAACCAAGGCAAGCTGTCGCATTTTATCCGGATCTCCATTGTGGTGAGAGAGGGAGTGATAACCCTGGGTGATCCCGTTCAGAGGCAGCACGTCGTTGAGGTTCGGCTGGTTGAAGGTGATGACACGGGACGAGTCGCTTTGAATCGCGAGATGGATCATGTCGTACATCAAAGCGATTCGAGCGATGAAGTCAGCGCGATCGGTGACGTCTTTGGGCGGGTCAGCGTTTGGTTTTGGTTTAGGGATGTCCTGCCACTCGCGATTCTTCTCCAGTCGCTGCTCGGTTTCGCGGATGTTGGTAAAGTATTCGTCCAGCTTGTCGCGATCTCGTGCCCCGAGGCGGGAGGACATCGAGCGAGCTGATTCGGTGACGAAGTCCATGATGCTGGAACCGTCTTCGAGTTGTTGAGAGATCGCGGCGCGTTCAGCCGGGCTTCCTTCGACGAAGAGCTTCTGGAATAGTAGGCTTGGCCGGTCGATCGCGGGGATATTGGCCCCGCTGTGGCTGTAAGAACTTGAGCGGTTGTCATAGCCGAGCGGGAGGTAGGAAAAGCGAGTCTCCTGCCCCATTTTCTCAGCGGCGATCTGATCGATTGATACCGTGTTTTTGAAACTCGCGCTGGCTGCGTCTGGCGCCGCGGTGAGGAAGCTGACGTCGGCGCTGTGGGCCCCGTTGACACCCGGGTGTGAAGTTCCAGTGATGACCGTGTAATCATCCCGATGTTGATCGATCAACTTGAGGTAGGGCGAAGCCTCATAATTGCGGCCGGCCTGTTTTGGAACAAAATTGTGATCCATAAAGCCGAGATGAAGGTGCACGAAGATCATCCGGTGGGGCGCTTCGCTCGCGGCAGCTTGAGCAAATAGTGAAGGGCGCATCGCTTCGAGCCAGGGGATCGCGACAGCTGTGCCAGCACCGCGAAGAAAGGTGCGTCGGCTGACCGGCTCACGGAGAGCAAGATGAGGTGCGTTGATTGATTTCTTCATGTCAATGTCCCGTCAGGGTTGGTGGAAAATGTCGCTTTGGACAACCGCGTGGATTAGCTCGCGAAGCTGGTAGTCCTGATGCCCGATCTGCTCGACGATTTCGTATATTTCGGGCCGATCGGAGAAGCCCATCGCTCGCCCGGTCGCGTAGGTCAGCAGCTTGTCGGTAAGCCCATAGCTGACCTGATCGATCTCACCGAGGAGGATGGCTTTGTAGTCGTGAATATCAGAAAAAGCCTGACCCTCGGCAGTCTCACCGGTGGAATCGACCGGCAGCATCTGCTTGCTGCCCTGAAAGCGGTATTGCTCGCGCCAGGCCCCGACCGGGTCAAAACTCTCGAGGGCAAATCCAGGTGGATCGATGATTTTATGGCAGGCCTTGCAGCTCGTGTCAGAGGCGTGGACTGCGAGTAGTTGGCGGAGGGTCTTGGCTCCGGTCACGTCGGGGGATACGGCTGGAATTGCTGGTGGGGGAGGGGGAGGGTGGATCCCGAGCAGGTTTTCAAGAATCCAGACACCACGATTGATCGGTGAAGTGTTTGCTCCATTGGCTGTCACTTTCAGAACACTCGCCTGAGTCATGATTCCCCCTCGCGGCGAATCTGCGGGAAGACTCACTTTCTGGAAGGTGGATCCTTCGACTCCGGGGATACCGTAGTGCTGGGCGAGTCGATCATTGATTGCGACCCAGTCAGAATCGATGAACTCACGAATACTCTTGCCCTCGTGAAGGACAGTCTCGAAGAAAATCTCGCTTTCCCGGACCATGCTGGTTTTGAGGTAATCGTCGAAGTCGGGAAAGAGTTTGGTGTCGGGACTGGTCGCATCGATCTCGCGGAGATGGAGCCATTGACCGGCAAAATTTGTGGTCAGCGCTTTGCTCCGAGGATCTTGCAACAGTCGCTCGACCTGAGTTCGCAAGGTTTCTGGCTCGGTCAGTTGTCCGCTTGCGGAGAGCGACAGCAGCTCTTCGTCGGGCATCGTGCTCCAGAGAAAGTAAGAGAGACGATTAGCGATCGCGTAGGCATCGAGCCGCTTCTCTTCGCCGGGCATGGGTTCCTCCAGGAACAAGAAATCGGGTGCGCAGAGCGCCGCAACCAAAGCCCAGCGCAGAGCGGACTCGAAGTCACGACCTTCCAGGAGGAGGGCTCCAACTCGGTCTCGGTATGCGAAGAGTTCGGCTTCCTCCACGGGTCTCCGGAATGCGCGCGGTAAAAATTTGCGGAGGATGTGCTCGGCGTCCGCGACAGAACCCGAGGCGAGGTCAGTCTCGCCAAGGAGGGCATGGCGACTCGGCGGAGGCCACTCTTCAATCGGGCCCTCGAGCTCGAAGCGTTTCAGTAGCAGACCAGGGCCTTCGTAGTCCGACGGATGTTTGCCGCCGATTTGGACGAGTGTTCCGATAATGTTGCCAACAGTCCCGAATGGCCGTGGGTAGACCGCTTCTCCCTTTTCC
>JBCCBR010000013.1:0-17459 GCA_039033935.1 Verrucomicrobiota bacterium | reverse complement strand
CGAGTCCGCACCGTCGCGACACCCTCATCATCTACCAGTGGGACAGGCTCAGTGACGAGCTCCTTGCCCGCTTCATTGGTCACCACCAGTTCGACCCCTTCGCCCCATTCACCGGAAGCATGAACCTGCGCGGTGATCTGCACGGGGGCATCCTCGAACGAAGTCGTCTCGGTATTCACGGAACGCAGAGCGAGGTCGGGTGTCGCCGGAGGCTCCTGACCGACCTGAATTGCAAAAACGGGGACCGCGCTTTCAGAGCGATCGCCTTCGGGATCAGAGTCTGAGTTCAAATCGAATCGATCCCGATCGGTCGCATTTCCGTCTGAGAGCACGACAATGGCGGCGAGCGGTCTGCTTTCGAAGCGTGTCTTGATATCTTCAATCGCACCAAGCAAATTCGAGCGAGAGCCGGAGAAATCGAGATCGCTGTAGTCCGCAGTGCGCCTAACCCCGCCATCAAATACAAAAGTTCGCAGACGAAAAGTGTCCCCAATCGTCTCAAGCCAGCTTCGCTCGGTGCTCTGGAGATCGTCGCGAAAACTCTCACCGAGCGTGCCCTCAGTCCCCGGCGGTGTCACCCCAAGGCCCTGCGAATTGTCTGCGAGGATGACGATGTCGTTGGCATTTTGCTTTGGCTGCTCATCGAGAGCAACCGGCTCAAGCAAAGCCATCGCAAGCAGAACAAAGCCAATCAACTTCAGCGACATCGCAAGCCAGCGGAGAGGGCCTCGAAGCGGGGACTTACGGTAGCCCAGCCAAAGCAGGGCCAGCGCGACGATCCCGAGAATCGCGACCAGCACCCACCAATCCTGGTTTGCGAATGCAAAAGACGCCAGAATCTCGGGTCGTTGAAGGAATTCAAACATAAGTGAGGCGATCAGTGAACCGAGAGCATAGGAGGATCAACGCCCCGAACCAAGCTCTTCGTAGTAGCGCCGCACGAGATCGCGAAACTCGCTCGGGACTTCGTCTCGATCGATCGGGGCAATCGGATTCTCGCGGTTCAGCTTTGCGATCTCCTCGCTGATGCGGGTCCGCAATTCGATCAGAGGCGACGTGATTCGCTGCTCAATCGCAACGGCACCCGGAGGCAAATTGTCTCGCTGGAACCGGATTCGCATGTCGCGGGCCTCATCGAGCACCTGGCCAGCCTGATTCCGCAGCTCTTCCTGCTGGAGCATTTCTTCGATGTTACCCAGCCGATCGGCCCAGTCTCGGAAGTCGTCCCCCGTGAGTGGCCCTGTCTCCCGCTGCTCAGATTGCTGATTAAAGAAAAAAGGCTGCCCGCCGACGCTACTTTGTTGGTTTAGAGGGCCACTCCCGTCGCTACCACCACCCGGCAGACTGCCGCGCTGTCGACCACCATTTTGTCCCTGAGCCAACTGACCTTCCCCGTCCGGGCTGGTCCCTTGACCTTGACCCTGGCCTTCCCCTGGAGTCTGTCCCTCACCCTCTCCGGGGGCCTGTCCCTCTCCCGGTGTCTCCGTTGATTCCTGGCCTTCGCCGGGCCTGTTGCCTTTGCCTCCGTTTTGCGCCATCTCTCCCGATTCGCCTGGCTCATTAGAAGCCCGACCTTCGCCCTCTGCCAACGTCTCCCCGTTCGGTCCTTCTCCTGGTTGACCTGACGTCTGGCCAGCTTCCTCACCTTCCGCCGGATTGGCTGAGGCTTGTTCACTCGGTTGCCCCTGGCCTTCTCCCGGTGATTCGCCTCGACTCTCAGATGACTCACCTTGTTCGCCCGTCTCTCTGCCAGCACCTGGAGTAGGCACCTCAGCCAGCGCATCGCCTTCACTTTCCTCTCCGGGTTGCCGTGAGGCTCCCATGTCTTCAGATTCCGCGGACTCGCCGCGAGCACGGCTTGCTTCGCCCTGAGCCTCTTCGATCAGTCGATCGAGCTCGTTGCGCGCCATTCGGAGCGCTGCAGACTCGCTTCCGAGGAGTTTTTCACTGGCGGCTTCGACTTCTTCCTTGAGCGCCTCGATCCCTCGCGCAGCAGCACGCTCCGGAGCGCGAGCCTGGCTCGGTCGGTTGAAATAGGTGCTGTCGCGAGCGTCCTCGAGCGACTCCATCACGCCGTTTACCGAAGTGTTGCGAACGGCATCGTAGAGACTTTGCGAGAGCAATGGCTCAGAGGTCTCGGCCTGCTCGCTGAGCTCTTTCATCTCCTCGACCAAGTCGCTGAGTTCCTGCATCTGTCCCGAGAGGGCCTGGGCGACTTCACCTCGAGCCTTTTGCGATTCAGGGGAAAATGCATCTCCCTCCCTCGCACGATCAGTCAGCTCGTCGAGTGCTTCGCCGATCGATTCCTCTTGCTCCGCGAGCTGCCGCGCCTGGTCTCGAATCGAGCGAATTTCCTGCGCAAATTGCTGTGATGTACGCTCGCGAAATTCCTCCTTCATTTCTTCGAGTTCATCAGCGGCGCGAGTGGCGGAATTCGCAGCATCGGCAAGTTCTCCGGCTTCGAGTTGTTCCGAGGTTTCCTGGACATCTTCGCGAATCTCTTCGAGCTGCTCACGAGACTCCGCCATGTTGGCTCGGTTCTCCTCGCTATCCATTTCCTGAGAAAGCTCATCGACGCTGCGAAGGAGTTCGCGCTGCTCTTCGCGGAGGCGCTTGAGCTGTCGATCGATTTCCTGCTTCTCTTCCTCGGTCGCAGACTGTCGCTGGTTTTCGAGTTCTTTGATTTTCTCAGCGATCGCCTCCTGCCGCTTCGCAAGTTCTTTAAGGCGATTGAGAACTTCTAGATTGGCAGCCTGCTCAGCGGTCTGCTGCGGATCCTGTGCCTGCGAATTTTCCTCATACTTGAGTTCTTTCTGCTCGAGCTCGAGGTTCAGCAGCATCTGCTCTTGATCCTGCGGCTGCCCCTGAGACTGACTCTGCGACAGCGCGATCTCAGTCTCACGTGCCTGTGCCTCAACTAATTTCGAGTAAGCATCGAATGCCGCCATGTAGAGTTCCTCGACTCCCTCTCCCTTTTCACTTGCGACCACCACGGAAGCCGCCTCCGCGCTGACCTCCATCAGTGACCTCGCTTCTTCGAGCAGTTCTCTGACTTCGATATCTCCCGCCTCTTCGATAGCGCGCCCAGCTTCACCGATCGCGACGATCTGAGATTGTCGGACGGTGGTTGCATCCTCGGGATGTAATGCGAGGGCTTCTCGGAGCCGAAACTCGCGGACGAGCTTCCAGGAGGCACTGACGATCTCTTGCTGCAGTTTCAGCAACTCGGTCGTCTCGCCTTCACCGCTGCTCTCACTATTTGCCGGGCTTCCCTCCATGAAGATCCCTTCAAACAATCGGACCTGCGCGTAAAACTGATCGCTCAACACCCGGCGCCGTTGACCCTCGTTATCACGATCTTCGGCCCAGAGGTGGTAAGCGATGATATCGCGCTCCTCCGCACCGAGATCCTCGATCGCGAAGGTCGTCTCTACTGCGTGCTTGTCACGGCCTGAGGCTGGTTCACTAATCAGGACGCGGTCGACCTCGTTCCCCTCGTGGGAAAAAGTGATTCCGGCAGCAAGCACTTCCACGTCATCCCAAACTTCCCCAGTTGTGACGAATTCTTCCAAGGCCGAGATTTCGTGATCTCGCCCCGGGAAGGTGAATTTCATATCAGGCGGAAGATTCCTCTTCACTTTAATCTCGATCCACGGGGGACGCTTGTTCGAGCGGCTCGCCTCATCAACCAGATGGAGCCTGTAACGCTGGCTCACCTCGGGCTGATGCGTCGCGAATAAAAGTGTCGGGTCGCTCGGGTCAGTCTCTAGTGAGATGATGGTCTCGTCTTCGCCGAACAGCTCGGCAGCTTCGAGCGGCTTGTTGACCCGAATCTTCCAAGTGATCTCAGCACCCTCCATCACGCTGATTTTTCGAGTGTCCTCAATCAAGCGAGGTTCTTGCTTCAAATAAACCGGTGGAGTGATGTGAGCATCGGCTTGGACCAGTTTTGGGTAGGTAAACGTGGTCACCTGATAATCTTCGGAGCGATTATCACCAAAGCGGACTTGGTAAGTCGCATCACTCTCAACACTCGGAATCAAGGCTGAGAACACTGAATCATCTAGGCCAGCCTGCATCGGCACTCGTTGAAGCCCTTCTCTGTCATTCAACTCGAGCAGGGCTGAGTCGGGAGTGCCCTCCCAGAAGCGAGCTTCGACGATGAGTCGAGAGCCCCTCTCGATCTCGACATCCCCCGGAGTCACGGTAATGAGGGGATCCGAGTCACCGACGACCGCAGGCTCGTCGGTGTCGAGGCTGGCGACCGCCGCTTCACTGCGGTAGCTGAGGAGCAGGCCAAGCATCGAGACAATGAGCGCACAAGCACCGACCACCGCGATCTGGCGAGACCGTTTTAATTGGGTCGCGAAAACCTTGATCGGCCAGCGCTTCTCAGCAGCGTGGTCGCCGATCCGGTGGATGATCCGCTGTTGGAGAAAGTGGAGTCGCCCCGACTCATCTGGCTCCTGATCGAGAGCTGCGTAGAGCGAGCCGTCGAGCTCTGGGAAGGAGTTTTCAACTGTACCGGCAAGCTTCCGAAAATCGGGACGACGCGACGTCAGCCTGACCAGGGAAATGATGAGACCCAACAGCCCAACCCCACCAACTGCCACGGGAATCCATCGAGCGAATTCCACATTGAAGAATCGTAAGGACCAACAGACGAGCAATCCGAAGGCAATTGCGAGCAGCCAGAAGCCGAGACAGCGCAATCTCAGCCGGCGACGCTCTGCTTCAGCGACCGGGAGCAGGTGATGGTGTATCAGTCTTGGGATCATACTTCAGATGCTCTTTATTTTACGCCGCGGCTGCCTCTCTGCGCCGTCGCGCCGAGGCCCCGGCCAACCATGTTTCGAATAGCAGCAGGATCAGCACCACGAGCAGGACCCACTTCCAGAGCTGCTGCCGCGATTCCCGCTCACTCGACTCGACCCGCTCGGCCGCGACTCCCGGAGTGATGAGGCTTGATTCGCCGGTAAAAGCTTCGGCAAAAGGGATCCCGAGATCGGACCATTCCGCTTGGGGATCAAACGGATCGCAGCGGCCTTCGCCCGGAGCGAGATTGACTGCGATTCGCTCACCCGTGTCGAGATCGTGAAAGCCAGGATTTTCGAGGTCACCTTCGCCAACGATTCGGGACGGCGCTGACCGGATGCTGAACCCGGCCCGCTCGAAAATAGCGAAGAGCAGTGGGACAAATTTTGAAGAAAGCGACAATTGACCTTCGTCCGGACTCCAGCCTGACAAAAACATAAAGACGACTCCCTCCCCCCGATTGAGTTCGACCAAGGCAGGGCTTTTCCCTTCATCTCCATCGAATTGTGCGAGCACTTCGGCCCGCTCCCGCTCGCCTTCTGGGATGACCAGATTCCGGTATTTCCAGAAGCGCACCCCCGTGAAGTCGCGGATGCCGGCTCGGGCAAAGGGGACCAAGACTGGGTGATCAAAGTCGAGGTCAGAGAGCAGGGCGTAGTTATCAACCTCCGCCTCGGAGAGGTTCCACCCATCGCCGCCGAGCAGGCTTTCAACTGCTGCGCTTTCAACGCTTGAAGAAGGGACAAATATCACCAAGCCACCCGCCTCAACAAATTGGCCCAGCTCCGAAGCCCCTTCTCCCGACCAGCTTGAGTCGATCACGACGGCATCGGCCGTTCCCATCTCGGCAGCCGTCCAGCTCGAAGAGACGGCGACAAGCGGATCAAGGGTCGGAGTCGGTTGCATCGCTCGTTGAAAATAGAACAACGGAGTCCCGGCCTCGTTTCCCGATTCTTCCTCACCGAGGAATGAGATGCGGAGCGGCTTCTGTTGGATCGGAGAGACATAGACTGCGTTGTCAAAGGCATGGGCATCGCCACTCAGCTCAATGACCCCATCAGTCAGACCCACTGGCTTTGGCGCTGAGGTAATGATTCGGCTCGTCCCAGGGGCAACGACGACATCGCGAGCAGTTTCAGGCGCATCGCGCCATCGGATCGAAAAGGTGGCATTCTCAGAGGCCTGAGAATTTGTCAGTCTGACTCGATAGACTTCGTCCTGATCGATTTCTGATCGCAGAGGGCTGGTCGCTAGATCCAGAGATGCATTACCCGGGGCGAGAGAAGCATCAGGTGAAACGCTCACTGAAGTGACCAAAACATCGTCCTGCCATTCGACCCCGGCGAGGCCGTCCCGGAGCGCTCCTTCCTGAAAATCGCTCACGATTGCGATCTGGCGGATCCGGGCCGCAGCTTCCTCGTCGGCACTTTGGAGGAGCTCGCCCGCCTGCTTCAGAGCTGCTCCAAGATGGGTTGCCTTCCAACTTGTTCCTCCCTCCGGCGACTCGAGCCAGGAGTTGAATTGCGAGACTCGGGCGCGTGAGGAGAGTTTTTTCCAGGATTCAAAGTCTCCGATGATTTGCAGATCTTCGTCAAAGGCGAGGACGGCCACTTCATTGCTGCCCCAGGTATTGATCAATTCTTCTGTTTCTCGCACCGCCGCATCCCAGACGCCCTCGCGCTTCATCGAAGCGCTGCGGTCCAGTAAAATCACACCTCGCGCCGCAACCGCCGTCCCATCGTCGAGCACGGGAGAGGAGAAAAACGGCCGGGCAAAAACCAGCGCCAGCAGAAGGAGAGCGAGACAACGCAACAGGAGCAGCCACCACCGTTCAATTTGAGAGCGCCTCGTCAGTCTCTCAGCCGTTTGCTCCAGAAAAATGTGTGAGCTGAAAGGGAAGTGCTCTTTCGGAGGTCTCTTCCTAAGGTGCAGGACGACGGGCACCGCGAGAGCGATAGCGCCAAGAAAATAGAGCGGGAAGAGAAAGCTCACGCAGAGAATCTGGCATGGGTTGCGAGCAGCGGCGAGAACGTTTTCACGCTGAAATGTTGCTCGGTCGAGCTATCAGCAAGGACCGCAGACACCTCAGAGAGGGCTCCGGCCAAGCAATCCGTAGATTTTCTGGATTACCGCAGATTTTAGTTTGGGTTGAGTTGGCAGACTGGCTGCCTCAGCGTCTTCGGTGGAGCATTTCGCTGTGGAACTTGGATTCCGTTGCAGTGCTTGAGGACATCACTCCAGTCCATCCACCTGCCGGAGTCCAGCAGTTGAGATCTGCGAAAATCTGCGCAATCTGCGGAGCAGCCAGGAGCGCCCGGTCTTCAAACCTTCCGAGTCTGCGGGTCAGGGATATCCTCGATCACTTCAGCCTCGATCGTAATTTCAGAAGGTGGCGCTGAACGGCGTGATCTTGCTGCCTGCGCCGCGACCGGATCAGCGACTTTGATGAAGCGTGCCTTGATTGCCTCTCCCAATTTTCGTCTGAGGAATGCGCGAAAAGGAGGCACCAGCAGGGCAAAGCCAATGACGTCCGTCAAAAAACCTGGGGTCAGCAGCACCGCCCCGGCAAATAGCAGCATGAGACCTTCGAGAACTTCTTCGTGCGGAAGGCGCCCATTCCCGGTAGCTTCCTGATACCGTCGGATAGTTCGGAGGCCTTGAGATCGGGTCAAGGTAGCCCCAATAAAACCGGTGATGATGACGATCAGAATGGTAGTCGGTATGCCGATCTTCGATCCCAGCACCATGAAAATGGCGAGCTCGACCAGAGGAACGAGGATAAATAGAGCCAGCAGTCGCAAAAACATGACGGAACAACCTTACGGCGTTTTGACTGCAGAACACTGGATTTGTTCAGCCGCTGCCGAACTGGTCGGCTTTCCTAGTCCCGCTCGTCAGGTATCTCGGCGCCGTGGCGAACAAGATAACCCCCATCGACTGGCAAGATCGTGCCGGTGATGTAGTCAGCATCAGGCGAAGATAGGAAAGCAGCCGCCTTTCCAATCTCATCGGACCGGCCAAGGCGTTTCCAGGGCAGCTTGGCACCCTCGGCAGCCATCGTTTCGTCGTCGTAGTGATCGCGCTCTCCCGGAGTATCGATCCAGCCTGGCGCGATCGCATTTACGTTGATCTGGTGCTCGAATAACTCCACCGCAATGATTCGGGTGAGGTGATCCAAGGCTGCCTTGGCAGGACCATAAGCGCTCGAGCGAGCCGAAGGGACCGTTCCCAGCACACTGGTGATGAATGTAATTTTCCCAGGTTTTGCGCGCCGGACCAGCTCACGGGCAAATAGCTGACTCATGTGAAATGGTCCGTGCAAAACAGCGTTCACCACCCCGGCCCATGCCTCCGGGTCATAGTCGAGAAAGCTGTCGCGACGGTTGTAGCCGGGGACATGGACAAGGATGTCGATGTCTCCAAATTGCTCGTTGGCAGCGCTGATAATCGACTGACATCCCTGACGGGTAAAGGCATCGGCTTCGACCCCATGGCACTCCGCCCCAGAAGCCCGGAGCTTCTCCACAGTCACCCCCAACTCATTTGAGCCCGGACGATCCGCTATCAGAAGCCTCGCACCCTCCTCAGCGAGTGCCTCCGCGCAACCGAGCCCAATCCCACGAGCGCCTCCCGTCACGATAGCTACCTTATTCTCAAGCTTCATCTCCCGAGAGTAGGCTTCCGACCAAGTCGGAGGGAAGAGCTGAAACGACAATCTGTTAACGCAAAAACGGCGGAGCATATGCCCCGCCGCTTCGACAAATTAATTTGTATTAAAATCTGAGGCGCTAGTCCTACAGATTGTAGGCAGGAGCTCCGTGCTCGGCAATGTCGAGCCCTTCAGCCTCTTCCTCTTCGCTCACACGAACGCCCATGATGAGCTTGATGATGAAGAAGACGATGAACGAGAAGATAAACGCGAAAGCGTAGACGGAGATAACACCAATTAACTGGCTCACAAAGCTTGCTCCGCCGAAGAAGGCAACAGCAAGAGTCCCCCAGATACCGCAGACACCGTGGACCGAGATCGCACCGACGGGGTCGTCAATCTTGAGCTTGTCAAAGATCAGAATCGAAGGAACAACGATGCCGCCACCGATGAAGCCCATCAGAACCGCAAACCAAGGGCCGACCGAGTCAGCACCGGCTGTAATGGAAACGAGACCTGCGAGGATGCCGTTAAGAGCCATCGAAAGGTCCGGCTTACGGAGCAGAATAGCGCTGAGCAGGATCGAACCAACCGCGCCAGCTGCCGCTGCGAGAGCAGTAGTGGTAAAGACGAGGCCGAGAGGACCCGGGTTTGCCGAGAGGACAGAACCTCCGTTGAATCCGAACCAACCGAAGAAGAGCAAGAACACACCAATCGCCGCGAGAGGCATGCTGTGGCCGAGGATTGGCTTTATGCCTCCATCGACATACTTACCCTTACGAGGCCCGAGGATGATCACGCAGGCAAGAGCAGCTGCACCGCCAAAGCCGTGCACCACCGTTGACCCTGCAAAGTCGTAAAACGGCTCACTGAGTTGGTTGAGGAAACCCTCACCCCAGTGCCACGAACCTGCGATCGTGTAACCGAAGGCAACGAGAATTGTGGAGAAGATCATGAAGCTTCCGATCTTGACGCGCTCTGCAACTGCACCAGAAACAATCGTTGCTGCGGTTGCAGCAAACATCGCCTGGAAGATGAAATCACCGTAGGCTGTCATCGCCAAGCTGATACCACCGTATGCCCAGGTGTTGTTAGCGTCACCTTCGGTCAGTCCCATGATTGGACCGTGAATCCCCACGAAATTAGGGATTTGCCAATTACCGAGTGGGTAATGCGTGTTAAATCCGACAGCAGCGTAGGTCAGGAGACCAATGCTGATGATCCAGACGTTTTTGAATAGGATGTTAACCGTATTCTTCGACTGGGTAAGACCAGCCTCGAGAGTCGCGAAGCCGAGGTGCATGATGAACACCATCGCAGCCGCGATAACTGTCCAAAGCATGGAAACCGTAAAGAAATCGAAGGTCGGGGCAAGGCCCTCTCCTGCGGACTCCTCGATAAAGGCGTTCCATTCTTCAATAGAGCCAGCTTCTGGCTCAGCATCAGCAGCTGCCTCAGCTTCCTGCGCGAAGGCAGGTTCGAGAAACAGCATCGGCACCGCAAACAACGCGGCCAACAACAGTAGTGTCTTAGGGTTTAGTAGTTGTCTCATTATATTGATGTTTCGTTCACAAGCGGCTCAGAATGAGCCCCCGATCACAGGTTCAATCCGCCCATAAAGCATGCTGCATGCCAGAATCGGAACCCTGTTAAAAAAACTGACACTTTGCGCTACAGCGCTGATTATAAGGGGGTTCTGACGCCCATAGCCCAGATCATATCCGCCGCTCAAAGGCTGATTTTCTACCTCTGAGCAAGGAAATTCCCAACCGCGAAACGCGACCCCGACGCGATCAGAAAAGCGACGCAGTCGTGAGCGAATGATCAGGGTTGTTTTTGAGGAGACTCTCCCCTGTCATTGCCTCAGGCTGATCAAGGCCGAGCAGAAAGAGCAGGGTCGGAGCGATATCTGCCAACTTTCCAGACGCCAGTTGGAATTGTCTGGAATCGTTCGCCACGAAGATGAGGGGCACCAGATTGGTGGTGTGGGCGGTGTGAGGCTTGCCCTCGTCGGTGATGAGCTGCTCGCAGTTTCCGTGATCCGCGGTGATGAGCAGTCTTCCATCGAGCTCGAGGACCTTGGCGACAACTCGCTCGACGCAGCGGTCGATGCACTCGACCGCTTTGATCCCTGCCTCAACCACCCCGGTGTGACCGACCATGTCTGGATTGGCATAATTGATGATCGCGACATCGTAGTCGGCGATCCGGCTTAAGATTGTTTCGGTGACTCCTTCGGCTGACATCTCCGGTTTCTCATCATAGGTCGCGACATCCTGCGGAGATGGCAGCATCTCTCGATCTTCGCCTTGATTCGGCTCCTCGATCCCGCCGTTAAAAAAGAAAGAGACGTGCGGATACTTCTCGGTTTCTGCAATTCGGAGTTGCGTCAGACCGGCTTTGGCGACGACTTCGCCGAAGGTGTCGGTGAGATCTTCCGGAGGGAAGATCACCGGGCAGCCGTAGGTCTCATCGTACTCAGTCATCGTGTAATAGGCGACATCAGGACGGCCGTTGCGATCGAAGCCGTCGAACTCGTCCTTTAAAAACGCGAGGCTGAGCTGGCGCGCCCGATCGGCTCGAAAGTTGAAAAAGAGCACGACATCCCCATCGCGGATTCGCCGCTCCTCAACCGCGTCGAAAATCATCGGCTTGATGAACTCATCGGTCTGATCGTTTTCGTAGCAGCTCGCCAGCGCCTCGGAGGCGAGGACGGACTGGGACGACCCGACGCCATCGACGATCGCATCCCACGCCAGCTTGCTGCGATCCCAGCGCTTGTCGCGATCCATCGCGTAGTAGCGACCCACGACCGTTGCGATCTTCACTCCGACCTCACCGAGCCTGTCTTCGGTCTCACTGAGGAAATCTCGGCCCCCGGTTGGGGACGTGTCGCGCCCGTCGGTGATCGCGTGGACCATCAGATCGGCGACACCTGCCTCCTTAGCCGCCGATGCCAGAGCGACGAGGTGATCCTGATGAGAGTGAACGCCTCCATCACTCACCAGACCGATGAGATGCAGCCGAGTCGAGCTGGCTTTCGCAAAAGCCTCTTGCAGGGTCTCGTTAGCGGCAAGCTCTCGATCCGCGATCGCTTTGTTGATCCGGGTAAAATCCTGATAAACGACTCGACCAGCTCCAAGGTTGAGATGGCCGACCTCGGAATTACCCATCTGCCCATCCGGAAGCCCGACATCCATCCCGCTGCAGCTCAGGTCCGCGACCGGGTATTGCTGATGCATCGCGTCGGTGAAGGGTGTCTTCGCTAAACGAGGGCAATCGCCGTATTTCTCAGCGTGGTCAGGGCCGGCGGGGTTGTCTCCCCAGCCGTCTCGGATAATGAGGACGATCGGTTTTTTTGCCATGGCCGAGACTTTTCCTTCGGGATTGCCACATTTGCAAGCCGATGGCTGAGCGCATGGCATGAGATCGCAAGGTGGTGACCGGCGAAATTGTCATTGCCAATCGCGACCGCTGCTTGTTTCATGCGGCTAAGAGACCGTTGCCCATGTCCGAAACGCCCGCTGCGGAACCCCCGCCAAAAACATCGAAGGCCCGCACGTTGCTGCACCGCTCTTTCAGCACGGTCTGCCTCGTCGGGATCCTCGTGGCCGCTTTTTCCTTCTCTCAGGAATGGCTGTTTGGGCTGCTCTTCACGATTCTTTCGATTGGAGCCCTTTTCGAATACTTCCAGCTCTTCGCGATTCAAGGTTTCCGGCGCTTTCGATGGCAGTGTTATGTGGTCAGCGCCGTCTACATCATCTTTCTTTTTGCTCAAGTTTGGGGATACGAGGCGACTTGGCTCGCTCAACTCGATGGGCTTGCGCTGGGGATCTTGCTCATCCTAATCATCGCCGATCGACTGCGACTCGAGTTAGAGGGCGCTCGGACTCTCGATGAAGTCTCTGCTGCAATCTTCGGTTTTGTTTATTGCGTGATGCTCTTCGGTTTTGTGCCGAAACTGCTGCTGCTCGATCTTGCTGATCGAAACGGAAATCCCTCTGCCGTCTTCTACATCATTTATCTGCTCGCAATCACGAAATGCACCGACATCGGTGCCTATCTGGTGGGCTCTCTGCTCGGTCGCCACAAGATGATCCCCCACGTTTCCCCGGCAAAATCCTGGCAGGGCTTTGCCGGCGCGATCGGGTTTGCAGTCGGTATCAGCCTCATTCTAGTATTTGTGATGGGGGACAGGATTCCTTTGATCACCCCGCTTCAGGCGATTCTCATCGCAGTTTTGCTGAGCCTCGCCGCCGTACTTGGCGACCTCTGCGAATCGATCATCAAGCGGAGCCTTGCGGTCAAAGACAGCGGCCAGCTGATGCCGGGCATAGGCGGGTTCCTCGACTTGATCGACTCGATCATCTTTACCGCACCACTCTTTTATCTCTACCTGATGCTGCTCCGTTAATCAGCGATGTCGGATACGAATCCCAAAAAAGTAGTCGTGTTAGGCTCTACCGGCTCGATTGGCGAGAGCACCCTGAAGGTAGCCCGCGACCTTCCCGAGAAGATTGAATTAATCGGCCTCGCCGCAAATCGCAGCGTCGACCGATTGGCCGATCAACTCACCGAATTCGGTATTCAACAGGGTTGCCTCTTCGATTCAACAGGGTTGGGTGACCTATCTAACAGGGTTAAGTCCTCCGTCACACTCCATTCCGGGGCAGATGGCCTCGTCGAGCTGGCAACCCTGCCCGAGGCAGAAATTGTTTTGATCGCGATTGTAGGCGTCGCGGGCCTCCGCCCGGCTCTCGCCGCGATCGAAGCCGGCAAAGACATCGCGGTAGCGAGCAAAGAAATCCTCGTGATGGCGGGTGAGGCAGTCATGACGGCGGCGAGGGAGAAAGGAGTCCGAGTCTTACCGGTCGATTCTGAACACAACGCGATTTTCCAATGCCTCGAAGGCAGACCGAGCGATGACGTATCCAGGCTGATACTGACTGCCTCGGGAGGGCCCTTCCGCAGCGCCCCGTCAGACCAGCTCGCCACCGTGACTGTCGATGGAGCACTCCAGCATCCCACCTGGGAGATGGGCCGGAAGATCACGATCGATTCGGCGACCCTCTTTAATAAAGGCCTCGAAATGATCGAAGCCCGCTGGCTTTTTGACATCGAAATGGCGAGAGTCGATGTCATTGTCCACCCGCAGAGCATCATTCACAGCATGGTCGAGTTCATTGACTCATCTGTCCTCGCCCAACTCAGCACAACGGACATGTGCTTCCCAATTCAATACGCCGTGACCTGGCCCGAGCGCGTCCCAAATACCCTGCCGCCGCTCGACTTTGCGGAGTTAGCCCGGCTCGATTTCGAAGCGCCTCGATGGGATGATTTCCCTGCCTTAAACCTAGCCAAGGAATCAGGCACCAAGGGCGGCACCCTCCCTGCTGTGATGAATGCCGCAAACGAAGTCGCGGTAGCCGCTTTCCTTCGTGAAGAGATCGCGTTTCCCACGATCTGGAACACGGTTGAGAAAACCATGGATGCACATACTTGGAACGCGAAGCCATCATTAGAAGAGATCATCGACGCGGACCTCGAAGCTCGCAGTAAAGCGAAAGAGATTATTTCATGAGCAAAAAGAAGAAGCACTACGAAGGCCGTGTTTGGATCGGCTTCGATCTCGGCGGCACCAAGATGCTCTCCAAGGTGTTCAATGACGATTATCAGACCCTTGGTCGAGCGAAACAAAAGACACAAGGCGCCAATGGAGCTGAAGCCGGGCTGTCCCGCATGGTCGATGTGATCGAATCAGCACTGGACGATGCCGGTGTGAAAGCCAATCAGATCGCGGGTATTGGAGTTGGCTGTCCCGGTCCTCTCGATCTCACCAAGGGTGAAATCGTCGAGGCACCTAACCTCAGCTGGAAAGATGTCCCCATTGAAGCCTACATTGGGGACGCCTTCGACTGCCGCGCGGTGATCTGCAACGACGTCGACGCCGGGACTTACGCCGAGTATGAAGAAGGAGCAGCCCGTGATGCTCGATGCGCGGTTGGTATTTTCCCGGGCACGGGAATCGGAGCCGGGGCGGTCATGAACGGCGAAATGGTGCGCGGGGCTCACCTCTCCTGCATGGAGCTGGGACACATTCCCCTCTTTCCAGAAACTTCAGGCGACGGGTCTGATGGGACTACCCTTGAGATGGAATGCTCGCGCCTCAAGATTGCTTCTGAAGCGGCTCGGGCGGCTTATCGAGGGCTTGCTCCTAACCTGCTCAAAACCTGTGGCACCGATATTTCAAACATCACCAGCGGCAAGCTCGCCGCTGCGGTCGACGCAGGCGATGCGGAAATTGAGAGGATCATTCGTCGCTCAGCGGTACTTCTCGGTTGCGGGGTCGCGACAGTCGTCCACTTGCTCTCTCCCGACGTGATCGTTCTAGGTGGCGGACTCGTCGAAGCAATGCCAGAACTCTATCTTGAGACCGTTCGGGAATCAGCCGCCGACCGTATCCTCGGTCCCTACAAGGGCAGCTACAAAATTGTGTCCGCAGAACTGGAGGATGACGCCGGCGTCATGGGCGCCGCCGCCTGGGCGCGCAAACTGATCGAGAGCTAGGATACAACCATGTCCACCTACATTTCCAGTCCACTGCAAACCCGTAAGATGCCACCTGGCATTCCTTATATTATTGGGAATGAGGCGGCAGAGCGGTTCAGTTTCTATGGGATGAAGGGGATCCTCACGGTATTCCTCGTTCACTATCTCTGGCTCATGGACGGAAGCGTCGGATCGCAGATGAGCGAGACGGAAGCCACCAAGCACTATCACAGTTTCAACACAGCGGTTTATTTGACCCCGATCGCCGGAGCGATCCTCGCCGATCTGTTTTTCGGGAAGTTCCGAATTATTATGTGGCTTTCGATTGTCTACTGCCTTGGCCACGGAGCTCTCGCGTTGATGGGCATGATTGGGTCGGCAAATCTTTGGCTCATCGCCGGCCTGTGGCTCATCGCGATCGGTTCGGGTGGGATCAAACCTTGTGTCTCGGCTCATGTCGGCGATCAATTCGGAGCGAACAATAGGAATCTCCTCCCGCGGATCTTCAACTGGTTCTATTGGTCGATCAACCTCGGTGCTTTTCTCTCGACTCTCCTCACCCCCTGGTTGCTGGAGTGGTACGGTCCCCACTGGGCGTTTGGAGTGCCTGGATTTCTCATGGCATTGGCGACTCTCGTGTTCTGGCTGGGCCGCTGGAAGTTCGTACATATCCCGGCAAAAGGGACGAGCTTTCTAAAAGAGCTCTTCAGCGGAGTCGGTCTTAAGGCGATCGTGAAGCTCTTCTCTATCTACATTTTCGTCGCCATTTTCTGGGCGCTCTTTGATCAGACCGGATCCTCGTGGGTTCTACAGGCTCAAAACATGGATCGCAATTGGCTTGGTATAGAGTGGCTACCCAGCCAGATCCAGGCGTTGAACCCCATTCTGATCCTGACCTTTATCCCTTTGTTTTCCTATGTGATCTATCCTCTGATTGATCGCTTTTTCCCGCTTACTCCTCTTAGAAAAATCAGCATCGGATTGTTTCTTACGGCAGCCTCTTTTGCGCTGGTCTCCTTGGCACAAGGTAAAATCGATGCGGGTGAGACTCCCTCGATTTCGTGGCAGTTGATGTCTTATGTCCTACTCACCGCAGGCGAAGTCATGGTCTCGATCGTCTGCCTCGAGTTCAGCTACACTCAGGCTCCGCGTTCGATGAAGTCGGTCATCATGGCTATTTTTCTCGTTTCAGTCTCACTGGGGAACTTGTTCACAGCCGCGATCAATCACTTCATCCAGGTAGAGAGCCCTCTCAGTAAAATCGAGTCTGTCTCCAATGAAGTTACCCACGGTGGCTTTGATCAGAGATCCGGAACCAAAGACGATTTCAAACTCACCTTCGATGACGAAGGAAAACAAACGGCCATACACTTCGCCGGAAAAGACGAGTTGGATAGACTTCTCGACCAGCTGACTCAGGAGATCGAGTCAAATGCATTCGAAGCGCCGAACAGCAAGAGAGGACAGGAACTGGCGACCGCCGTCAATGACCCCTGGGGCAATCCTTATCAATTTCAACTCATCAACCGGAACCAGATACGAGTCTGGAGCAATGGCGCCGACGAGCAGGTCCTCACTCCGTGGGACCAGGGAGCGACTCTAAGGATTTCTCGTCCAGACTCCAGCGAGCCTTCCAAACTGGCCGCCTTCTTTGATCAATTTCGACCTGAGGAACCATGGCTTGAACGTCGAAAAGCGGAGCTTGGAGTCGAAACAAAAGCGGAGGCAAATGCTGCCGGACCCAGTGTCTCCCGAGGCTACTTTGTCGGAGGGCTCGTCAAACTCGAAGGGGCTGCTTACTTCTGGTTTTTTACGATGGTCATGTTAGGTGCCACTGCAATGTTTGTGATTGTCGCAAAACTCTACCAACCGAAGGAATACTTCCATGACGAAGCGGATGTCGCCGAGGCAAAGGAAGAGGCGATCGGAAATTGAAGACTCAGTGTCTGAATTTACTGAGCCTCATAATGTGGAAATTGATTGCTTTGCCATTCAGGTCGAGCAACTGGACGTTCGCCCCGTGTTTTTCGCCCCGAATCCTCAATCTTGAAACGGCCTCGAATCAGCCCTGAAATTTTCTGAGGGTCGCCACTTGATTCACGGCAGAATCCAAGTAGAATCCCCTCCCGTGTAACTCCATGGTGTAACGGTAGCACAACAGATTTTGGTTCTGTTTGTCAAGGTTCGAATCCTTGTGGAGTTGCCACTTCTGGTTCAACAACTTAGCTCTATTTTTTCGCTTGGACCTCACTGCTTTTTATCGCTCTACTACGCGCAGTCTTCTAGACGAGCGAAACCGCTCCGGTCACTGGACAGGAGAACTCTCCACCTCAGCACTTTCTACGACGACAGCTATCGTGGCACTGGCTTGTATTGACCGAAAACAACACTTCGATCGCATATCTGGAGGTATTGACTGGCTACTAACGCACCAAAATGATGACGG
>JBCCBR010000012.1:0-17490 GCA_039033935.1 Verrucomicrobiota bacterium | reverse complement strand
GGCTTCTTTCTATCACTAAAAACGATTGAGACTACGGATCGCTAAAACCTTCCACTCATTTCGCTTGAAAGGCAGGCTTCGTGTCGTAGGGATAGCATCCGCATTTTGCACGGAGAAGCGGTCGAGCCATCACCCCATACCCGTCGATGCGGGTGACCTGTATCTCGTTCTCTGTCTGGCGTTATCACTGCGATCCTCGAAGATCGGAGCCCTCGCGAGGCTGGAGGGCGATTCCCAGTGACCGACAGACCAGACATGAGCCTCATTGCCGAAAAATTCTCTTCGATTTCTCCCTCGCAAACCCTTGCTATCACCGCCGCCGCCAAGAAGATGCGCGACGAGGGCCAGGACATTGCCAGTTTCGGAGCTGGCGAGCCCGATCTCGACACCCCTCAGTTCATCAAAGACGCCGCGATCGAAGCACTTCAGGAGGGAAAAACCAAATACACTCCGGCGACCGGGATTCCTGAGTTGAAGACCGCCCTCGCGGAAAAGCTACTGCTTGAGAATGGAATCGAGTATGAAGCAGGCCAGATCTCGGTGAACTGCGGAGCGAAGCACTCCTGTTACAACGCGATTCTAGCCTGCTGCGACCCGGAAGATGAGGTCATTATCCCGGCACCTTACTGGACGAGTTATCCCGAAATGGCCCGGCTCGCCGGGGCCGAGCCCTACGTCGTGGAGACAAAGCGGGAGAACGGTTGGAAGCTCACCGCCGACGAATTCGAAGACGCTCTCAGCGGCCGCACGCGGATGTTGATCCTCAACTCCCCTGGCAATCCCACGGGGTCGGTTTACACCGAAGACGAGCTCAAGGCGATCGTCGAAGTTGCTGCTTCCGAAGACGTCATCATCCTCTCCGATGAAATTTATGAGAAGCTGATCTACAACGAGAAAAAGCACATCAGCACCGCCGCGATCAGCGACGAGGCAAAGAATCTCACGATCACGATCAATGGTTTCAGTAAGGTTTATTCGATGACAGGCTGGCGGCTTGGATACACCGCAGCCCCGCCTGAGATAGCCAAGGCCATCTCGATTATTCAGAGCCACACCACCTCAAATCCAACTTCGTTTGCTCAATACGGGGCGCTCGCTGCGTTGCAGGGCGACCAGTCGGTTATCGAGGACATGGTGGAAGAGTATGACATCCGTCGCCAATACATGCTGAGCCGCCTCGCCGGGATCAACAATATCGATGTAGTCGAGCCCGACGGGGCCTTTTACTTTCTGATCGACACGACCAAGATTGGTCTCAATTCGATGAACCTTTCTGAGAAACTGCTCTCGCGCTATCAAGTCGCGGCGGTTCCGGGCGCGGCTTTTGGCTACGATAACTCGATCCGGATGAGCTACGCGACCAGCCTCGACATCATCAAAAAAGGCCTCGATCGATTCGAGGAATTTTGTCTGGCACACTGATCTACGGTCTCTCGCCAGATGAGATCGCCAGAAATCACGTGTCGCTGGATCACCCGCGACACGGACGACGATCAGCAATGGCTGGAGATGCGCCGAGAAATCCTGAGGGCTCCACTCGGACTTGATTTCTCAGCGCGAGATCTGCTCGACGAGCGTCTCGATCGGCAGCTGATCGCTCGCGATGAGAAGTCGGGTGACCTCGTCGGCGGAGTTATGATCCGGGAGTCTTCCGACGGGATTAGCTGGAAAGTCAGGCAGATGGCGGTGAAGCCAGAACATCAAGGAAAAGGCTTCGGTCGAGCCTTGCTCGAGCAGCTGGAGCGCACCGCGCGCGAGGAGGGCATCCGAGAGCTACACCTCCATGCTCGAGATGAGGCTGTCCCATTTTACGAGAAATTAGGATTTGTTGCCGAGGGCCCCGAGTTTATTGAAGTAACCATCCCGCACCGCCGACTTGCCAAACCCTTAATCCCGCCACCCTGAACCGTTATGTCTCCCGAACTTGAACTCGCCACCCGCGCCGCACGCGAAGCCGGTGCCATGCTCCGCGACCATTTTGAAAAAGACCTCGACGTCGATGAACTCACTCAGCACGACGTCAAACTGAGACTCGATGTCGAGTGTCAGGAATTGATCACCAGGATCGTGCTCGACGAGTTTTCAGGCCATGCCATCTTCGGTGAAGAGGGCGTCGCGGGGAATCCGGATAGCGACAGCGAATGGATTGTCGATCCAATCGACGGGACCGTTAACTTCTTTTACGGAATTCCTCACTTCTGTGTTTCGATTGCGATGCAAAGGAATGGTCAGCTCTCGATCGGGGCGATCTATGATCCGATGATGGACGAGATGTTTGCAGTCGACTTCGATGGCCCAGCGACCAGGAATGGTGAAGCGATCTCTCCGAGCAGTCGATCTGATTTGAGTGATGCCGTGGTCACCAACGGCTTTTCCAAGTCGCCCCAGTCGATCGATGCCGGACTTGCCCGCTACAAGCAGATCGCGCACTCAGTTCGAAAAACCCGCATGATGGGCAGCGCTGCCCTGGCCCTTGCTTACATTGCCTGTGGTCGTCTCGATGCCTACCTCGAGGAGACAATCAGTATCTGGGATATTGCAGCAGGTCAGTTACTGGTCGAGCGGGGTGGCGGTTCGGTAAAACTATCGCCCTCACCCGAGAATCCAGAAAAATCGAGCATAGTGGCCACCAACGGGAAGGTCAGCTTCGATGGTCTCCTTTGATAGCAGTCCGAAATGAAATTTCGCACCGGGATTGGCTACGACGTCCACGCTTTTGCGGAGGGGCGTCCGCTCGTTCTGGGCGGCCAAGTCATTCCACACTCTCACGGGCTTCTCGGCCATTCAGATGCTGATGTCCTCAGCCACGCGATCGCCGATGCCATCCTTGGGGCGATCGGGGAGCCAGATATCGGTTACTGGTTCCCGCCGACAGACGCCTCGATCGAAGGAATCAGTAGCCTCGAAATCCTGAAAAAAGCAGCCGAGCGAGTCGCTGCCGCCAAAGGCAGGATTGAAAACATCGATTCCACCCTCATCGCCGAAGCCCCCAAGGTGATGCCGCATGCCGATGCGATGAAAGCGACTATCGCGGAAGCGCTCGGGCTCTCTCCGAGAGATGTCGGGATCAAAGCGACCACGAACGAGCGGATGGGTTTTGTCGGCCGAGAAGAAGGCATCGCAGCGATGGCGGTAGCTGCCGTTGTGATTAACGAGCCGTAGACAAAGAGAGAATTCGCAGTCTTCGGAAGTCATCATCCATGAGCGCGACCATTGGGCGCCGCCGTTCCGAGATTTTTTCCAGGTGCTTAATCGTCACGTCGCCCTTGGCGCTGTCGCCTTGCCTTGCTAGCTTTTGCGGAAATGAGTTCGACGACATTGCGATGCCTCCCGAGAGAGGAGTGGGACGAAGCCGGGATGACCTGGCAAATTGAGTGCGGGGAGTCGGATGCGATTGGGGGGCGTTTCGAATTCCGACTCGAGACCAAAGTCGAATCTCTCGCCTCGAGAGGCGTTGATCGAAAAACTAAGAACTACGAAACCGAGATTCGTCTCCAGCGCAGCCAACGGGTCACCGTCCCCTATTCAGCGGTGAAGGCATTTCCTTACCGGGGGAAGTCGATCAACATCGAACTCACCGCATCGCTGCGAGGTAAGGATCGCGGAGTAAAAATCAAGGAATCGACCACTCTACGAGAACCCATTTTCGCAATTCGCGAGGGGATCGAAGATGCTGCTGAGCTGATCGAGCCGAAAGACCTCTTTTCGTTTAAGAAGAATTTCAAGGCTCTCCCGGTTCACAACAAAGTCGCGGTGATTGTCCTCTCGATTATCGGAACGATCGCAGTGTTGATCGCGTCGGCTCTCGGAATTCACGATCAATTCGCCAGTGAAGAACTGCTCTTGTCGCGAGTGGGATCTGACGGGGATGCTCAGAGCCCTCTCCTCGCGGGCCTCGCGGGAGGCGGAACGGTGGGTGTCTTCTTCTGGTTTCTGATTCGGACTCAGCTACGCAAGTACATGCATCTGGAATCGAAGCCCCTCCGAGCTGGGATCGTGCCCGGTCTGGTCTGTCGGGCTGGTGATTTGTTCGTCGGAAAATCCAAAGTCGATCTGCATGATGTGATTCTTCGGGTCGTTGCCTGCAATCAGGAATGTGGACAACGCATCCAAGGGAGTGGAACGAAGCAACGGACCGTCTCCTACCGAAATCCCGTCAATGGGCTTCTGCTTTACGAGTGCAAGGTGCCACTGATCAAGCGAGGGGATGCAGTCGAGCGATGGTTTCCCGGGGAGGTCTATTTTGACACCATCTTTGATGCGCTTTATCCACCCATGAAAGTATCCGGGAGCCATGGCCTCGATCTTTATTGGGAAATCCAGCTGATTCACGAGGACTTTGTCGATCAGGAGCTGGTCGGCAGTGTTGGATCGATGCACCTGAAGGACTTTCTTGAACGCGAAGTCGTCACCGATGCCCTTTCATGACGCCCATCATCTCGCTGAGCTCGTGCTCCAACCGCCGGTCTGGGTAATTTTTCTGGGCGTCAGTGGCAGCGGAAAGTCAACCTCGATCGATTGGCTCCGCCGCCAACGGCCTGAACTCGATTGGATAGAAGTGGAGGAAATCGTAGGCCCGTCCGATCTGTTGAGTCTCCGGCGAGAGCTGCCCCGCGATCGGTGTGCGCTGATAGCGAGCCACCTCAAGCCGGTCTGGCATCGATTGATCCGTCCGCCCGGTCGAGGACAGATCCTGATCCAAGTCGATCGAGATCGCGGTCAGCTCGAGACGTATCTTCGAGATCGGCAGATCAGCTTTTCGCGAGAGGCCCTGTCTGCTTTCAAAAAACGATTTCAGACCAGCTTTGTCGATCTCAGATCCGTCCTCGAACTGACCGATGAAGGTGACTTTGACCAGGGTTGGACAAAGTTCGAAAAGCAACGCGACATCGATCGGACTCCAGAGCCGAAGGCAATCCAAATCATCGATTGAGCGAGACGGTGCAATTTGGAAAACCAATGCTAGTATAAATTCCCCGGGCGGTGTCGCCGAGCGCCCACCCCCTCACTTGCGATGGAGGCTGTCGGACAGTTTATCGCCGATCATTGGCGGCATGCGATTGAGATCATCATTCTCTGGGTGATCATCTTCAACACTTACCTCTATTTTCGAGCGACTCGGGGAGCCCGTATTTTCACCGCTCTGGTGGGATTCTACATTGGCATGACCCTCCTGTCGGAGTGGCTCGACCTCTCTGTGATCGGATGGCTTCTCAAATACGTGTCGGTTTTTCTGGCGATAGCGTTGGTCATTATTTTCCAACCCGAATTAAGGCGGGCACTTGCCGAATTGGGAAGCTCGAAGCTGTTCTCAAGCTTCAGTGAGGGGCCTCGCGATCGCTTCGCCGACACGCTAATCGAGATCGTCGAAACCCTCTCACGGAAACGGGTCGGTGCGCTGATCGCGATCGAACGTTCCGACGATTTGAGTCAGTATCTTGAAACGGGGACCGAGATTGATGCCGAACTCGCCTCCGAGTTGGTCTACACCATCTTCCATTCCGGCACCTCTCTCCATGACGGAGGCATGATCATCAAGATGGTCGACGAGCGCATCGTCGGAGCGGGTTGTGTCTTTCCGCTTAACCAGCGTGAGCTGAGCGACCAGAACATCGGCCTTCGGCACCGTGCTGCGATGGGGATAACCGAAGAATCAGACGCGATCGCACTGGTCGTATCCGAAGAGACCGGGGCCATTTCGGTGGCAGTGCAGGGCAAGTTGCAGCGCGGCATCGAGCGTGAGGAACTACACGACCGATTGAGCAATCTACTGGGCCGTCGCGAAACGGAAGACCTCAAATCAAACGAGGAGGAAGATGCTTAAACAATTCTTCGTTCGCAACTGGCGGGGAAAGCTCACCTCGCTTTTGATCGCCTGCGCGATCTGGTATCTCATTCGGAACCACCTTGGAAGAGAAGCCGATCCTTTTCCGGTCCCCGGAACAACCACCCCGGCCGGTGATCGCAACGACCCGCCCTCGCTCGATGAAGCGCTCATCGAGACGCTCACTGCGCCCGTTCCGGGTGGCGACGCCAATCCCTGAGAGTCTTTCTGGGTTTCCCAATTCCAGCTTGGCACGTGCTGTAAATTCCGCTTAGTAGCCAGCTCACGATCTGATATGAGCCAATCTCGCCAATTCTTCGGGACTGACGGACTCCGCGGTCCAGCCAATCAGCCGCCTCTTGATGCAACGACAGTGGTGCGATTGGGACAGGCAGCTGCCCATGTCTTGGGAAAAATTGAGACTCAACGCAGCTCGGTCGTCATTGGGAAAGACACCCGCGAGTCCGGTGACTTTCTAGAGCAGGCCATTGCCGCCGGGCTCAACTCAGCCGGTTTTCACGTCGATTCTGCTGGAGTGATCCCGACTCCAGCGGTCGCCCATCTCACCCGTCAGCGAGGGGCTGCATTTGGAGTGGTGATTTCTGCCTCTCACAATTCTTTTGAAGACAACGGAATCAAGTTTTTCGGTCCAGATGGCTACAAGCTCCCCGACGAAACCGAGGCCAAGATCGAGGCAACCCTGCTCAGTGAGCAAAGTCTTGAGAGTCACGGGCGCCTCGGTCGAATGACTTCCAGTCATGAGCAGTCTCGGGGGAGTTACGTCGATTTTGTGACAGGTCGCTTCGCTGAAAATTTGCTGAACGGACTGCATGTCGCGCTCGATGCCGCCAACGGGGCCTCATTTGCAACCAGTCCGGCAATCCTTGAGCGGCTTGGAGCAACGGTCCATGTCGGACATGCCGAGCCTGACGGCGTAAATATCAACGCCGCATGCGGATGCACTCACCCTGATGCGATCGAAAAACTCTTTCGAGAGTCTGGAGCCGAGGTCGGCATTTCCCATGATGGAGATGCCGATCGAGCCCTCCTCGTCGACGAGTCGGGGAGCATTCTCGATGGCGACGAGATCATGGCGATCGCGGCGACTCATCTCATTTCGGAAGGCAAACTCCAGGGGAACACTCTCGTCGCAACTGTGATGAGCAATGCCGGGCTCGAGCTCGCCCTCAATTCGGTCGGCGGTCGGCTCGAGAGAGCGGCCGTCGGCGACCGCTATGTCATCGAAAAAATGCGGGCTCGTGGTTTCAATCTTGGTGGTGAGCAAAGCGGACATTTTATCTTTCACGACCACAACACGACCGGTGACGGTATCATTGCGGCAATCGAGTTGCTCCGTATCAGAGCCGAAACCGGCAAGCCACTCAGCGAACTGAGAAAGGTGCTCACGAAACTCCCGCAGGTGCAACGCAATTTGAAAGTCATCTCGAAGCCACCGATCGAAGAGCTCACCGCCTACCGCCTGATCCAGCAGACTGAGGCTGAGCTGGCGGGCGAAGGGCGCGTCCTGATTCGCTACTCTGGGACCGAGTCGCTCATGCGTCTCCTGATCGAAGGGAGTAATCCTGACGATATCACCCGCCGAATCGATACTCTTGCTGAGGCGATTGAAACCGAAATCGGGGCATGAGTTTTCGCGGTTGTTTCATCGCCGGGACTGATACCGATGTCGGAAAGACCTGGCTCGCGGTCCGACTGATCGCAGAGATGCGTCGTCGCTCAGTCCAGTGCATAGGAATGAAACCAGTAGAGTGCGGTGCTTACGAGGATTCCGAAGCGCTCCACCTTGCTTCTGACGAACCTGAGCTCAGTCGTGAAATGGTGAACCCGGTTCACCTTGATTTGCCGATTGCCCCTATCGCCGATGCCACCGTGCCGATTGATATTCCGGAGCTGGTCAAAAACTTTGAGAATCTAGCTGAGCGTTTCGGAACCGTCGTGGTCGAGGGGGCCGGGGGCTGGCTCGTCCCAATCGATGCCGAACGCGATTTTGCAGATTTAGCTACCGCGCTCCAGTTGCCGGTCGTGATCGTTGCTGCTGATCGACTTGGCGTCATCAATCACACCCGTTTGACGCTCGCAGCGATCGAGCGAGCCGGGCTTCCGATTGCAGGAATTTATCTGAATCGGATTCAAGATGACCCAACCGATCCATCTCAACAGAGTAACCTAACCAGTCTCCGAGCAGTTTCCGAGGGAGTCGAGGTCATCGACAACGATGTCGAGGCCCTCTGTGATCGCTTACTCGACCTTTCGTAACCGGAGCAGGTGCATCGCCTTGCCCTCGCCGATCCACTGTTTCTCGAAGTCAGTCTGCGGATAGAAAAAGTCCCCATCATCCCAGGGTAACATTTCAAAAAAATCGCAGGACTGCTGCGTCTCGAGCGCTTCCTCGAAATAGGCCGGAGCGTCGGTTTTAAATAGCAGCTCCCCAGCCGGCTCCAGCAGGCGATGGAGATGATTCAAAAAAGTGAGCTGACACATCTGACGCCGACTGGCGTGCTTTTTTTTGGGCCAAGGATCCGGACAGAGGAAGTGAATCCGACTCGCGAACTGATCGGGTAAGAGCCACTCCACCGCGTAGTTCGAATCGATCCGGGCGACTTTGAGATTGCTCAATTTCTTGCGCTCTGCTCGCCGACACACTTTGCGGACCCGACCGAGGAGCCGTTCCACCCCGAGGAAACTGATCCCGGGATTCGCCTCCGCCATCGCCAGGAGAAAGCTGCCATCCCCACAACCGAGATCGAGTTCGATCGGGGCGGTGCCCTCGAACAGCTCTTCTCGCTTTAACCGCCGAAACCAGTCTTCGGGATAAAGTTCGTTGGGAAATGGAAAATTCGCCATCGCTTGACGAGGAAGTAGACTCGGTTTTGACGAGTCTCAACCGCTTTGCACAGGCGATGTCTGCCGGTGCTCGCGGCGCAGAAGAGGAGTATGAAATATCGGAGCCCTCTCTGATTTTTTCCCCGGCCAAATACCCGCTTTCTACTTCAACTTTTCTATCTTACCCTCTCGGAAAATATGAGCCGCAAACCGATCATCGCCGCAAACTGGAAAATGAACGTGACACCCTCCGAGACAGGCGTGTTTCTCGATTCCTTCCTCGCAAAATATCCTCAAGCAACTTCCGTCGATATTGTGATCGCCCCTACTTTCGTCTCTCTCGCTAAGGCAGCCGAGGCAATCACATCCAACGCCGCAGTCTCGCTCTCCGCTCAAAATGTCTCCCACGAAGCTGCCGGCGCCTTCACCGGGGAAATCAGCACAGCAATGCTGAAAGAGGCCCTCGTTGATTACGTGATCCTCGGACACAGCGAGCGTCGTTCGCTCTACGGAGAAGATGACGCGGTCATCAACAAAAAGGTCCATGCAGCTCTCGAGGCTGGCATCCAGCCAATCCTCTGCATCGGCGAATCACTTGATGAGCGAGAGAGCGGGCAACTTGAAACTGTCCTGAAAGGTCAACTCGAAGGATCGCTGGCTGGTGTTTCTGCATCGCAGATGGCCGAAGTGGTTATCGCCTACGAGCCTGTCTGGGCGATCGGCACCGGGGTGACTGCTACATCGGAGCAGGCACAGGAAACTCAGGCATTTGTCCGCAGCGTCTTGTCAGATCTGTTTGGTGCTGATGTCGCCGAGGCAACGCGGATTCAATATGGCGGCAGCGTCAAGCCAGGCAACGCGGCCGAACTGATCGGACAGCCCGATATCGATGGGTTTCTTGTTGGCGGGGCCAGTCTTGATCCAGAGAGTTTCTCGCAAATCGTTGATGCTGGCATCGACAGCTCAAGCAGCTGAGACCCTGTTTGGAAAGCGCGTCCCACTGATGAAGTGAAGCGATTGGTCCTCATCATCGTCGGACTTCTGGGCACCTCCATCGGTGTTTTTCTGCTACGCAACTGGATCGGAGGTGATTTGTCGATCGCTGGCAAATCGTTTTCGAGCGGGGCCTTTTCGTTTTTTTTGAACTGGGTTCTTCGAATTCTATTTTTCGGCGGCGGGATAGTGACAACTGGGATCGGGCTTTTTGGCTCTGAGCAGCTCGTTGCAAAAGCCTTTCGGGGATTTCGGGGTGCTATTTGACTCGCGTCGTGACTGGAAGTCTTCGAACCTGCTGGAGCAAGCCGCGAGCGAATTGACCTCTTGGTCTCAATTCAACCCCTTCTGAGTTCGAGGAGCCGCGAGGTCATGATCAGGTGAAACGACGCTTGGTATTGAGCCAGGCACTTCTCGCTCAGTGATTCGAGTTCCAAACAGAGCTGTGCGTTCGTGAAAAAAACGAAGGAAAAAGTAAGACAGCTTTTTCATGGCCGTCTCAAGGCAGCTCTGGCTCGACGCCTAACAAGATCTAATTGACCAATGAAAACACTTCTTCTTTCAACTCTTGCTGCCGTGGGACTTTCTGCGGCTATTACCATTCAAGCTGAGACCTACGAGGCGAAGGCGGGGATGTCCTACATCATCTTCAAGACGACACACTTCGGCGTGAATCCCGCCTATGGTCGTTTCGATGAATTCACCGGCACACTGACCGGAGACCCCGAATCACCAGAGACTTTCGAAATCTCTTTCGAGGCCATGGTCGAAAGCATCAACACGGGTATCGAAAAAAGAGACGACCACCTTCGCGGTCCTGACTTCTTTAATTCCAAAGAATTTCCCAAAGTCACCTTCAAAAGCACTTCCGTCTCAGCGGTCGAAGGCAAAGAGGACGTCTACGCCGTCGAAGGCGAGCTGACGATGCTCGGTGTAACCAAAACGGTCACGGCCATGTTCGACTTCTACGGCACCGGAAAAGCGATGGGGGGAGACGAGATCGCTGGCGGAGAAGCGACTCTCACCGTCAAACGGACCGATTTCGGAATGGACTATGGTGTCCCTGGGATCGGTGACGAAGTCACCATCATGGTGAGTCTGCAGGGCTACAAGCAGTAGGCACTGACCTGCGTCCACCCTGTCATGGATCTCCAATTTGGGCTGGCCTACGGGCCAGCCTTTTTACTTTTTTTCGGCGCGGTGTTTTTCTTCACCGTGCGATCGCGGTGGAGCCTCGCTGTCGCTCTGGTTTCGGTGCTGCTTTGCTTTCTCGCCATTTTGCAGACGGTGGTTCCTGACCCGGGCCGGGGGTTTCTCTACTGGATTCCCTGGATGGTGCCACTGCTTGCCGTGGTTGGCTTCCTCCCGTCCCGGATCTGGAAATGGTCCGCTCTCGCTGCCTGCATCATTGTGGGTGGGGTTTTCGTCTTCAAAATTCTGTCGGTGAATCCTCGCTGGAGCGGCCTCGAGCAGTGGTTAAATGGCTCGCTGATTATCATGCTGCCATTGCTCTTGAGCTGGTATGCGCTCACTCGCCCAGCGAAGGATGGTGAATTCCCGGCATTTCACTTTGGTCTTTTCGGTTTTGTGATCTTGATCTCAATGATCACCTATCTCCTGGCAGGGACGTCCAAGCTCGCTTTTATCCTGGGAGGACTTGGGATTCTCTGTGCCGCGGGGTTTCTCGCGAGTATCATCAAACGAAGTCGCTCAGACTGGAGCACTGTTGGATTTTTCCTGATCGGAACGGCTTGGATGTCGACGGTCTATGTTCACTACTTCACGGAAAAACTACCCGTGGTGGTGACTGCCTTTCTTTTGTTCTCCCCGGGACTGGTATCACTGGCTCGTATTTCCGACCGAAGCTTGAAGTGGAAAATACTGCTTCCGACTGCCCTGGTGATTCTGGGAGCTTCAGCGGCAGGATATGTCTTTTGGCTGGAGAGTGGCACTGACGAGTATGGCTACTAAGCCTGGCTAAACTCTCTTCCTTAACGCTTGCTTCGGCAAGAGATCGACGCTTTTACTTTAGTGACTGGGACTGCTGAGTTTTTCAGCCTCCCTGACTAAAGGCATGCGTCGTGCGATCACCATTCCCAGCGTTGCTATTGCTTCGATCGGTCTCGTTGCGGCGCTTCTTACGGCGCAGGATCGTCCCGCCTCACTTGCAGCTTCGCCAGAGCAGACTTCTCAGGAATTCAAGCTGCCTGAGATCAATCCGCGGCCCTACCAGGTAATTCTTGTTAGCGTCGACGGACTTCGTCCCGATGCTGTCATCCGGCTCGGCCAGAAGAAAGCTCCGCACTTTCATCGCCTCCGCCGCGAGGGAGCCTTCACCGACAATGCGAGAACTGCGGCGCGATTCACCGTGACGCTACCCAATCACACCGGCATGGTGACGAGCCGACTGGTCGCTGGCGAGGCGGGGCATAATTGGACCGAAAACAGTGATCCCTCCCTTGGGATGGATTTGCATCGGAATAAGGGCGAGCACATCTACAGCGCATTCAGCGTCGCCCACGACTATGGCTACCGCACTGCGCTTTTTGCGAGCAAATCGAAATTCATGCTGTTCGACATCAGCTACGGACCGGAGAACGGTGCTCCCGACCCGATCGCGCCGAACAACGGCCGAGACAAGATTGATCGCTATTTTGTCCGGATGTTGAGCGAGCCGGTAGTCGATGAGTTGGAGCGGACCATGAAACGAGAAACGTTTGGCTTCACCTTTCTGCACATTCGCAATCCCGACACCGCCGGTCATGCCCTTTCATGGACTTTGAACGAGCCATCCCTCTACATGAACGCCGTCAGGCGTGCGGATGAGATGATCGGAGACGTTTTTGAAAAAATCGATACGGTGCCTACCTGGCGGGGTCGGACCTACCTCATCGTAACAGCGGATCATGGAGGACCCGATCATCTCAAGGAGCACAACGAATGGGAGAAACCGCAGAACTTCACGATACCATTTTATGTGTGGGGACCTGATGTGCCGAGAGGTGCCGACCTCTACGCCATGAATCCGACATCGCGCCGCGATCCAGGGCAAAGTAACCCGGCATTTTCTCAAGACGGGACCGAGCCGATTCGTAACGCCGATGCTGGAAATTTGGCTCTTTCCTTGCTGGGACTGCCTCCGATCCCGGGCTCGTCGGTCAACGCATTCCAAAACTTAAAAGTTCGTTAGCAGCTCAGATTGTTGACTGACCCTACTCCGCCTATTCATGACTGCGCGACTTTGCCTGACCGTTCTCCTCGTTGGTGGTGTGACCGCGGTCATGAGCTGGGCTGGCTCAAGTGGTGGGCGCACCGTGACCGAGCCGCTTGGCGTGATGACTGAGCCTTTCGCGACCGGACTGAATTTTCGCACGTTCAATCCGCCTGAAGGAGAAAAATCGGACAAGGCTTTAGGTGAGGACCTCTCCTTGTTTGAAGAGTTTCTCGAGGCCCAGGGGGTAACCCGGACATGGAGCCAATCTGATCTCGAAATTCTCACTCGCCTGATTGGTCGCGATGTGATGCTCGCCTCTCGCCGTTACGAAGCGCTTGACGAACGCTATGATGTTTTCGATGACGAGGCAGATGACATCGAGGATGCGCTCGAAGACATCGAAAAGGAAAAATACAAAAAGGACGACGATGATGAAATCGAGCGTGCCGAGGACGGTAAAAAGAAGAAGAAAAAGAAAAAAGATGACGGGAAGAAAGACGACGATGATGACGGGAAGAAGAAGGACGACGACGATGACGAAAAGAAAGAGGACGACGACGATGACGAGAAGAAGAAGGACGACGACGATGACGAAAAGAAGAAGGATGACGAGGACGAGGTAGCTCCGGATCTGCCTCGCTACCTTTACTTGCGGCGCCGGGCTGAACCGATCCGTTTAGATCGGAATCTGCTGCGGGACTATCTCGCGATGGAAGAGCCGGTCCTGCATCAGTTGGAAGCCGCTCTTGCGTGCCCTGACAATGAAAAGCTCCGATTCGAGGCCTGCCAAAACGCGGCCAATATCCTCTACACGCTTTTCTCGGACCAATACCTTTCAGAATACCCCCGAGTTGCCGGCCTTGAGCGTCCTCGTAGTGAGCAATTGGAAATCGCGAAGCGTTTCATCACTCGGGCAAAACTGAACTCAACCCCCTATCTCGACGAAGCCTCGCGCTACAAGAGGCGTCTTGGCCGAGATTCTGTCCACGAGGCTCGAAATCTGGTCGAGCGCTCAAGTGACGATCGGCCCGTCACCCGCGAGGAACTTTCCCGACTCACCCACCTCGAAGTAGCTCGACTTGACGTGGCACCAACCAACCCTTGGTGGTTCTCTCACGAGCGGATGCGCTGCGACCCGCCGAACACCTGGCGGATGCTGGAAAGCTGGCTCTCCCGTCAGGTCAGTGCCGAGGAGCTAGAGAAAAAAAGCTTTGAAGAAGATTTCCCTGACTTCCGCTACGATCTCGAAGAGGCACAAAAAATCCTCTTTTGGGATGATGTCAAGATCACCGCGACTTCACCCAAGGTCGATACCACCGATGTCTTCGGACAGGAGTGGAAATTGAAATGGGGCGAGGAAGCCATCGTTGAGCCCGTCGCGAATCGACTTCGCCTTCTCCTCGGAGCTAAATTCACCGACTTGGTTTATGCCGATGTCGGCGGATGCAGCCACCTCTTGATTCTCCCTTCGGAATTCGAGAAAAGTCTGAATCCGGACAAGCAGATGCCCCTGACCGTTTCCGAGTTTGTCGAGGTGATGCTGAAGTCGAAATACCAATTCAACGCACGGCCGTTCATTCTTTCAAGCGGTCGCATTACCGAAGGGAACGCTGAGAGTATTCTTCGCGATCTGCCAGAAGAAGCTCCGAAGAAATACCAGCCGGAGCGACTTGTCGGACGCACCTGGATTCGATTCAAAGAGTCGATGGTCGAGGCGAGGCACGATGCCTACAACCGGGGCGGCCCGGTCTCTGCTTACACCGACTTTGCAGCTTATGATCGGGGAGCGCGGCTTCAAAAAATCGTCTCGATCTGGCTCGACGAGACGGATGTCAAAGAAGACAACCACCGCACGGTCTGGATGGAAGACTACGACGGAAAGGGTGCCCCTCAGCTGATTCAGTATTTCCACGATTCCGGCTCTTCAATCGGGGGGCTCCGTCGGACAGGAGAAATCAACGTCCTCACCGAGAAGAAAGGTCAGGGTCAGTTTCTATGGCTCAGTCCGATGGAGCGGCAGGTCCAGTCGAACTACTTCGCGCTCTATCGCCCTGGCTTCTGGGATGCCACGACTTTCGCAGACCAATACTCAGGTGCTTTGCACATCACTCGACTGAGCCAGTCGGACATCAGAGGCGCAGTTTCGCATTCCAAAATGCCGGATTTTTATCAGGAAGTTCTGTCCTGGCGGATGATCCGCAGACGCGACCACGTCGCCGCGATCTATGGGCTTTCGCTGCCCGATGCTCCAATCGACGAGAAAGCCCCCGAACATAGCGTAAGTCTAACGACTCGAGCCGATCGCAGCGCAGCAGCGAGGCGCTATCAAATACCGCTCAGTGCAATTGAAGACGATCTCGTCAGAACTGGATTCCTCTCGTCTGCTGACAGAGGCGGTAGCACTCCCGATCCTTTTGTCGATGTGCTGGTGAAAAAAGGAGTGATCCAGGAACATCAGGAAACGGTTCTTCTGGGTATTCTTCGAGAATACAGGCACCCGCCGGGTTTCGTTTCTCGGATGACGCGTAACGAAGACGACCGTGAATATTACCCGTTGCGTTTTCAGCAAGAGCCGCCTGAATTATCACAAGAACCGTGAATCCCTACGATACAGAGAATCCGCCGCAAACTTCGGACCCGGACCAACTGGGTGGAGACGGCGGCGCATTGATTGCTTCGCCGATCTCTGGATTGCAGGGGACCGATCCTATTGAGTCTGACTCAAGTAGCTCGGATGGTGCCGATAAGAAGAAGAAAAAAAAGAAATTAGGCTCGAGCCGTGGCGTTGAGACGCTCTTTCGAAATACCTACCGCGTTCACGTTGAGCTGACCGCACTGGCAGACTCCAAGGCGAATTTCCTGATATCGGTCAACAGCATTATCATGATTTTGCTGGCCGCTCACTGGAAGGACTTTGTCACCGACATTATTTTCCTGGTCCCGGTTGTGATCGTCACGATCACGGCAATCGGTTCGATGATTTTCGCCGTCTTGGTAGCCCGGCCGAGGATCACGCGGTTGAGAAAAATGCGGGCTAAAGAGGGCCCTACCGCAAAAAGAAACTTACTCTTTTTCGGGAGTTACACAGCAATCTCGGTCGAAGACTACGTTGAGCAGTTTTCCGATTTGCTAAAGGACACCGAGCAAATATACCCAGCGATGATGGAGGATGTTTACTCGATGGGGCTCGTTCTGGAGAGCAAGTTCGCACGGCTCCAATCCGCTTACGGCTTCCTTCTTTATGGCATGCCAGTGGCAGTTTGTGCCTACATCGTCGTCCACTTCTGGGTCTATTTCAGAGGGATGGCTGGATAACAGCACGCCACCTGGTTTGTATTGTGTGAAGTCCCTTCCCCTATCTGTTGCGTGTGTCGGGGATCAAATTCAACTCGAAACGAAAAACTGATGAATGTCCTTCGAATCGTTGCCACAGCTCTGGTCTTCTCGAGCCTGACGAGTTGCAATCAGGAGGATGCTTCGATTGAGCAGCCACCGGGAGCTCCAGCTGCCGTCGCAGGCGATGAAATCTATCTCGGCATGACTGAGTCGAGCGCGATGGACCTCGCCAAGGAGCGGGGGCAACCAGCCCGGGTCATCAAGCGGAATGGCGAGTCACTTTCAACGACGGAGGATTACCGCACCGAGCGAGTGAATTTCGAGATTGAGAATGGCAAAGTGATTAGGGCCACACGAGGCTGAGTCACGTCTTTTCAAAAGGGGTTCTTTATCCCAAACGAAAACTCAATCATGAGTGGCTGGCAGGATCAGTTAACCGAGCTCTCGGTCGGCCTTAAGATCCCTGACCTCTGGCAGCAGGATGCAATTCGCGCGCTCTCGGGCGGCTCGGACGTGATCATTTCCGCACCAACTGGAGCCGGCAAAACACTCGTATTCGAGAATCTGATCGAGAGTAGACGCTTTCTAAAACAAGGAGAGCAAGCCATCTACACGGTTCCGACCCGCGCGCTCGCCAACGAGAAGTGGCGCCAATGGAAAAGAGACGGGTGGGACGTCGGAATCGCAACGGGAGACCTTGCCGTCAATCTCGAAGCGCCCGTGCTGGTCGCAACTCTTGAGACTCAACGAGAACGTTTTTTGAGAGGGGACGGTCCCCGCCTCCTTGTCATCGACGAATACCAGATGATTGGTGACGCACGGCGAGGTCTCAACTACGAGTTGGCGATTGCTCTTGCACCCGTTGAGACCCGACTGCTTTTGCTGAGCGGCAGCGTCCGAAATCCCGAATCGGTTGCCGATTGGTTTCGCCGGCTAAAGCGTCCGGTCGAGGTGGTTTCGACAGAGGTCCGACCTGTCCCACTCGATGAAGTCGCAGTCGAAGCCCTTCCCCGCGAAGCCCCCCGAGAATGCCAGAATTTCTGGCAACGGCTAGCGTTTCGTGTCTTGCTTTCACATTTCGGACCCTTGCTGATCTTTGCAACACACCGCCGGGCTGCCGAGAAAATCGCGCGAAAGATCGCCGAGGCTTTGCCGAACGACGATCCCATTTCACTTCACGAGGCGAAGCTCCAAAGCGCTTGTTCGGGCGATCTCGCCCGTCTTCTCAAAAAGCGAGTCGCCTTTCATCACAGTGGGATGAGTTTTTCCGAACGAGCCG
>JBCCBR010000011.1:0-18528 GCA_039033935.1 Verrucomicrobiota bacterium | reverse complement strand
TTGCCCTTTGGCGGCGTCGGCACGAGCGGCTACGGGCGGTATCGAGGCAAGGCCAGTTTCGAGGCCTTCACTTACGAGCGATCCTGGGTCAGGAAAAGCTGGCTCAAAGACGTCTTCGCTATAGATCCGCCTTACGAAGGCAAATTGGATTCGATGAAGCGCTTCGTGAAGTGAAGCGGTGGCGATTCCCAGAACGTCAAAGCCCGCTGGAGTGAGAGAGTATCGAAGCATCCAGCAGAGCGCAGGAAGCCGTGCGACTGCAAACTACCCCCTGTAGCCCCGCTTTCCCAAAGCGGGGCAGCGCAAAGCAAGCGCTGAACTCCGTGATGCGCTCAGCATTCGAAGGAAAGAGAAGACACGGTCTCTCTACGAATGCCCTTCGACTTCAATCTGCCCCTGTAGCCTCGCTTTCCCAAAGCGGGGCAACGCCAAGCGACCAAACGCTCGAGCCGCACCGGATTTCGCAAACGCGGTCAAACTCAAACAAGACAGCTTGCAGCGCCCATGCTTTCGGGAAGTGCATCGATTGAGTTAATGATCCCCTATTCAGTGTGCGACTTCACCCAACCAAAACATGAAATCGGAATTCAAACTCCTCGAAGATCTTTGCGGTTGTTGGCGCTTCAAAAGTGAGGAGCCGGACGCGTTCGGGCTTTTTGTTTTAGACTCAGCAGGACGAGCGGTGCAGTTCTGGACTACTTCGCATCGATTGCCGAGAAGTGAGGTTTCTCGGATCTGGGTTTCGGTCGTCGAAGAGCAGACTCTGCGAGTATCGCCTGCTCCTAACGGGGGAGGCTGGAAGATTGGCGTCTCCCGCGTGGAAGACGGTTTTGAATTTCTGAATGGTAAAAATTCTGTTCCAGTCGCCAGGGCCTTGGATAAGGACCTCCCAGAGTGGTTCGCCGAAGATTACGAATTTGCCATTCGAATCATGAAACGCAGGGAAGCAACATCCGCTCGTAGTGAAACGGACGGCTTTGGTGGTGAAGAGAACTAAAGAGAGGGAATGCGATAACTTCGAATCGTGGATCTTACTGTCTTGGCGTCCGAATACCGTCTGCGGTATCCGGCGCCTTAACATCACGGCGATCCCGCCGACTTTTCCCACTTCGAGATTCTCTCAAGAAACCTAATACAGAGGCCCTATCGGTCACCCCGCCAGCTCGTCGAGTTTTGCCCTCACTTCGATGGTCAGTTCGGCGTAGAGCTCTTCGTCGGCTTTGAGCGCTTCCTTGGCCGCGTCCCTGCCTTGAGCGAGCTGAGTGCCCTTGTAGCTGATCCAGCTGCCGCGCTTCTGGAGGATGTCGTATTCGATCGCGAGATCGAGCAGCGAACCAACTGAGGAAATTCCCTCATTGAACATGATGTCGAATTCAGCCTCACCGTAAGGTGGAGCGACCTTATTTTTGACAATCTTGAGACGAGTGCGGTTCCCGGCTGGGCTCCCGTCGGACCCTTTGATGGTCGAGGTGCGGCGAATATCACAGCGGACTGAGCTGTAAAACTTGAGAGCTCGACCGCCCGGCTGGGTCTCAGGATTACCGAACATGACTCCGACCTTTTCCCGAATCTGGTTCGTGAAAATCACGACCGTGCGTGCCTTGGAGATGATAGCGGTGAGTTTCCGCATCGCCGCGCTCATGAGGCGGGCTTGAGCCCCGACGGTGGCATCACCGATCTCCCCATCGAGTTCCTGCTTGGTGACGAGGGCGGCAACTGAATCGAGCACAATGACATCGAGCGCGTTCGAGCGAACCAGCGTTTCGACAATACGAAGGGCTTCTTCGCCGGAACTCGGCTGGGAGAGAAGTAAGTCGTCCAGATCGACGCCGAGGCGACGTGCGTATTGGGGATCGAGAGCGTGCTCGACATCAACAAAAGCAGCAAGTCCACCTGCTTTCTGAGCCTGTGAGATAACCGTAAGCGTCAGAGTGGTTTTACCGGAAGATTCTGGGCCGAAGACCTCGACAATACGACCCCGTGGAAAGCCGCCGCAACCGAGGGCCCGGTCAATAATCAGGTTTCCAGTCGGAATGACTTCGACATCGAGATGGTCCTCCGACCCGAGGCGCATAATGGCGGTATCGCCGTAGTCCTTCTGGATTTGGGAGATTGCCAGATCAAGATTTTTGCGCCGGGCCTCGGCGACTCGATTAACTTCTTTGCTGGCAGCTTTTTCACTACTTTTGGCAGGCATGGCGGAAGAGGATCTAGGAGCGCCTGACGTCGAACTGGCACGATCATGGGGAGTTGCGAGAGGCGTAGCGCTGGTCACTTCTGATGCGCGTGCTTCTGGAACTACTCCGGTAGACTGAGACGTGCCAGTTGATGTGGCGGTGGGTGAGTTGGTCGATGGGTCGGCCGAGCGACTTGCCCCGGACGACTTGCCAGAAGACTTTTTTCCCGAGCCTGACTTGGAAGATTTACCTTTCGGACTCGTTTTGGCTGCCGATTTTGATTCCGGCTTGGATTGGTCTTTTGGCGAGGCCGGCGGTGCGGAGTCACTCGCTTCTTTTTCTGATAGCAGTTCAACCATGGTATGACAATGCGTTTTGGATGTTTGAGCTCGCTCGATACTGAGAAAATAAAGGGGAGCGAACCGATATGTGTTCACAAGTATCCTTTAATATGTTCACTGTCCAGTAAAATTTTGAACACAATAAAAGAGAACACCGCTTTGTTGAATTCCTCTTTCTAAATGCTCTTTTGCCTGCACCTACTCGATTTTTGCATCGAGTTGAATTTCCGACCGGAGAGGCTTCACTAGCGCCATGCGAATCCTCTCTGGCATTCAGCCCAGTGGCCGCCTCCACATTGGCAACTTTTTCGGGATGATGGAGCCGTCGATCCGTCTTCAAGACGAGGGAGACGCCTTTTACTTCATAGCGGATTATCATTCGCTGACGTCGACTTTTGATCCTGCTGAGTTGCGGGAAAATGTTCGAGATCTGGCAATCGATTTCCTGGCTTGCGGATTGGATCCCGAGAAATCTGTTTTTTGGCGTCAGTCGGATGTTCCCGAGGTCACCGAGCTGGCTTGGATCCTCAGCTGCGTCACGCCGATGGGGCTGCTTGAAAGGTGCGTCTCCTACAAAGAAAAAATTCAGCAGGGCATCACCTCTTCCCACGGATTGTTTGCCTACCCGGTGCTGCAGGCTGCAGACATCCTGTTGTTCGATTCCAATGTTGTCCCGGTGGGTCGCGACCAGAAGCAGCATCTCGAGGTGACTCGGGATATCGCGATGAAGTTCAACGACCGCTACGGTGATGAACTCCTCGTTGTCCCAGCGGCCCGGATCCGAGAGGAAACAGCGACGGTGCCTGGACTGGATGGGCAAAAGATGAGCAAAAGCTACCAGAACACGATCGATTTGTTCGAGGAAACGGAAAAGAAGCTTCGGAAAAAGATCATGAAAATAGTGACTGACTCGACCCCGGTCGAGGAGCCAAAGGATCCGGAGGGCAGCTACCTGGTCCAGCTCTACTCTCTGGTCGCGACTCCTGGCGAAGTTGCTGAGATCGAGGCAAGTTTTCGAGCTGGAGGCGAGGGGTATGGCTACTACAAGCAGAAGGTCTTCGAAAAAATCTGGGAATACTTCCTGCCCTTTCGGGAAAGACGAGAGGCGATTGTCGCGGATGCTGGCTACGTAGACGACGTTCTATCCAGCGGAGCGAAAAGAGCCGGCGAAAAGGCAAAAGAAGTGATCGAGCGTGTCCGCTCAGCAGTGGGTATGTAGCTGGAGTTTCTAAAGTTCCCTCTAGTCAAAAAACTCCGAGGCATCGACAGGTGGCTTGCGGACGGGCTCTTCAGGCTCTGCCGGTTTTTCTGGCTCGCTCTCAGCTGTCTTGCTGGGTGCTTCCTCTTCCTGCATCGCTACCGGGCTCGCAGCTGCCGGAGGCGGAAAGGTCGCATCTGGTTCGAGAATCTCGATCTGATCAGGAGAGACAAGCTTGATTTGGGGTTTCTCTTGGTAAACCGAAATAGCCCCGGTCACGGCAATGCGCTTGCCATCAAAAAGATCGGCTGGTTCGCCGTCTGGAAATTGAGGAAGATCGCTTTTGAAGGTCACCAGATAAAATTCAGCCCCCGCGAAGTTGACGAAGTTCGTCCCGCTTCCCGATTTGCCCGAGTCTTCCGTTTCCCCATAGACAATCACTTTCTGCCCTTCTTTCGACATCAATTCAGAGGTTTCCTGAGCGCCGATGTAGATTGCGTCCTGACTACGCCCAGTCAGGGTGATGACGGCGGAGAGCAAAACGAGAGATGAGATCAGTCTCATGGGGCTTGGTAATCTGGATTGAGCAGGGTCGAAACGTTTCCATCGGCGAAGACGACGGCGATGTCTGGGATGTGACTGGGAGCACGCTCCTGGATAACGATGGTGGTGCTTGCAACGACGTCAAGTACCGGGCGGGAGTGTGGCACCAATTCGAACGCTTCGGTTTCGCCACCGCGGTGGGGGCTACGCAGTAGCTGCCGCAGTTGCAGACGCGGAATAAACCGACCGCCAAGGTCGGACCAATCACTGGGATACCGATCTCGGTTGGCTCGGGCAAATGCCTCGCAGACGACGAAGAGTTGGGATGCTTTTTCTGAACTCACCTCAGCACGCGCTTGGCTCTGCTGGTTGCGCCATTGAGAGACAGCTGGAATGGAGACAGCTGCCCCAATCATGATGAAGGGGAAGAGCAGTATCGCCAGATAGCTGATGATTAATCCAGTCCAGGCTAGTCTTCTGCCCCTGACTGGTCCGGTCCGGAATTTTGAAAGCGAGAGGTGGCCAAGAATGGCAGCAACAGCAGCGATGAGCAGACCAAATACTACCCAAACCGTGGCGAATCCGATCAAGCCTAGTACGAGACTCCAGATGGCGCTCTTCGACCAGGAAAGTGGCGGGGATGAATTTGAGGGTTCGCTCACGATGCGCTGTATATCACGAATTTTACGGTGAGGGAATCGGATTCCCCGCAGTTTCATCACGGGGTGGAATTTGCCGAAAGAGAAACGCCACAATCAGGGCGCCAGCCAAGGCCATCGCGCCTCCAAACATCAGCGCACCTGTCAGGCTGCTCCAAGTGACGACGAGGCCGGAGAGAACCCCGCCGAAAATTTTACTGAGCCCTCCTACCGTCATCATGAAGACTCCCTGAATGGAACTCCGAAACTCTGCCGAGGCGAGGCGATCGATGAACATGATCGGCCCAATATAGAGCGCTAGTATTTCGAGACCGTGACCGAGTTGGGCAATAATCACAACAGCTGGGATCGGAAACCATGCCATTACAAACATGCGCAGGGCCATGTAGCCCAGCCCGAGAACTAGAATTCCTTTGAGGCGAATTTTTCTTTGAACCCATGGCATCAGGAGGGTGAAACCAATTTCGAGCGTGACTCCGATGTTGATGATGATCCCGATCCAATTGTTGGGCACGCCAGCCACCTCTGACATGAAGTTTCCGATGAAGGCGTAGTAGGTGCTCGATCCGAGGAAAGCGATAAAGAGGCCAATGCAGAGCCAGCGGGCCGAGGGAGAAAAGAGGGCACCAAACGCAAGTCGCGTCGGGAGTCTATTGGGCTTTGTGTTTGCGGAAGGAGCAGGCGGAAGCGTGAAGCTGTTGAGCAGGCTCAGAATCGCAAAACCGACTGCGCAGGGCAGGATGCTCTGGGTGCTGGCGCCATTGGCGAGGGGGATAAATAAGAGCAGACTCGGGACGATGAATCCGACCGTGCCCCACACTCTCACGTATGGGTAGTCAGTGACCTCACTTCCTGCGGCGCGCTCTTTCTCGGCGAGACGAAAATAGTGCGCGTCCTGGAGTGGCAGCATCGCAAAAAAGGCGAGTCCATGGAGCAGGAAGAGGCCAAGTGTTATCCAGACAACCGTGGAAATTGCCATCCCCGCTAGGACCACCGCGCTGCAGGCGAAGGCGATCGCGAGGATGCGCCGAGCATCGACACTGCGATCGGCCAGCAAAGTCAGGATGACCGGCGAGCAGAGCATCGGGACATTCATGAGGGCCATGGCGAAGCCGATTTCGAGATACTCGAAGCCGACCTGCTCACGCAGAAACACCGTCATCAGAGGCATGACGCTCCCGATCACGCCGAAGCTGAAAAAGAACTGTCGCTTGAGAGGGGCCATGCCGAGGGGCAGAAGTGGTCAGGAGTCGAATCGCTTTAGCCAGGAACCAACCACCTTTTCGAAGCGTGCCTCGTCTTCGGCAAAAGCGAGGTGCCCGCATCCGGGGAAGACGGACAATTCCCCATCGACCAGTCGCTCTGCGTAGCTTTGCTGGTGTTTGAAAGGAATGATCGGGTCGCGATCGCCCGCGATTGCCAGAACTGGTGCCTGGAGCGAACAGATTTCGTCGAGCACATTCATCTTCAGTAAGTAACGGCAGAATGCCCGGAGAGCGGTGATCGAATGCTGCTGGAATTCTGGAAACACTTCTCGAAGAGTTGCGTCGACGAGCTCAGATCGCCATACCGTGAGCCTTCGTTTTGCGTAGGCGACGGCAGCGAGTTTGAGCACGAAACGAGATCGCTGCATCAGGCGAAAGACGGTGTGAAAAGCGATGCGACGAAAGAATTTTCCTGCTGCGAGAAACTGGAGCGCTCCCTCAAGTCCGTCGGCTCGACCGTTCATGAAGCCTCCAACACTGACCACCGAAATGACTCGAGCAGGGAACTTGGCCGCGTAATTGAGAGCCGCAAAGCCGCCCAGCGAATGGCCAATCAAGTGGACGCCTCCCTCAGGAACCAGCTGCGAAACCGCTTCATCGATCATCTCCGCAAAGAGATCCTCGGAGAGCATTTCCTCGCGCGGTTCTCCATCATACTCGCTCGGTGCGTGCAGTGGCAGACCAACCGAGTGCCAAGTGCGATTGGCGACGAGCGACTGGAACATGCCCGCCTCCCAAAAGCGGACGCTCATTGTGAGGCCGTGGATCCAGATTATCGGCGCTTGCGAAGCGTTTGGATCGATTGCCGAGCGGCAGACAATGGTGTGACCTTCTCGCGAGACCGTCGCCGGAGTCATCGAAAGAGTGGTCGGCTGCTGGCTAAAGCTGCACAATCTTAGCCGAAGTAATCCCATCAATCGACTCGAGCTGATTGATGATTGCTTCTGGGACGTCGCTATCGAGGTTGAGAACACTGAGGGCGTGGCCTCCGGCGACATTCCGACTCAAAGACATGCTAGCGATGTTAATGTTGGCTTTGCCAAGTTCCTGACCGACCGCGCCGACCATCCCGGGGGCGTCCGTATTTTCGAGCAGGAGGAGAAATCCTTCCGGAGCAGCTTCAATCCGGTGTTCCTGGACGCGCACGATCCTTGGCTGAGTGCCAAAAAAAGTTCCATCGACGGTCGACCGGGCGTCGTCATTCGAGATGGTGACAGAAATCAGATCGGTGAAGTCGGACTCTTCAGCGAGACGAGACTCGGTCAGTCGCAGCCCTCTGTCCTCCGCGATATCGGGAGCGTTGAGGTAGTTTGCTGCACCTGGAGTCGTGGCGCAGTCGAGATAACCTTTGAGGGCAGAACGTGTCACCAGGGTGGTGTCAATGTCAGCGACTTTGCCGGAATACTCGATTCGAAACACGCTCGGATTGGCCGGTGCAATCTGGGCGACCAACTTGCCCAGGGTTTCGGCGAGGCTGAGATAGGGGCCGACCTCGGAGAGCGTTGCTTCGTCCAGGTTCGGCATGTTGATCGCGTTGACGACAGTCCCACTGATGAGTCGATTGGCGACCGCCTCGGCAATTTCAATACCGACATTTTCCTGAGCCTCTTCGGTCGAAGCACCGAGATGGGGTGTGAAAACGCATTCCTCGCGAGCGAGCAGAGGGTAATCAGCCGCCGGAGGCTCATCTTCAAACACATCGAGGGCAGCTCCGGCAACGACCCCGTCTTCGATCCCTTTCAACAAGGCGGCTTCATCGATCAACCCACCACGAGCGCAGTTGATGATGCGGACTCCGGGCTTCATCTTTGAGATGAGCTCTGCATCGATGATGTGGGCCGTCTCAGGCGTTTTCGGCATGTGGAGCGTGATGAAGTCGGCACTGGTGACGGCTTCTTCCGGGGTCTCGGCAAGCTCGACCCGCATCGCTTTTGCTTTGCTAGCGGCGAGGTAGGGATCGTAGGCGACCACTTTCATTCCGAAGCCAATCGCCCGCCGCGCGAACTCGCCCCCGATCCGGCCCATTCCCAGAATCGCGAGAGTTTTGTTGTAAAGCTCGACACCCTTGTAGGCCTTGCGCCCCTCTTTGAAACGGCCTTCGACGACGGAGTTATGAGCATGGGGGATCTTGCGGGCGAGAGACATCATCAGGGTGAAGGCGTGCTCAGCAGTAGAAATAGTGTTGCCGCTAGGCGTGTTCATCACCACGACTCCATGCTTCGTGGCGCTTGGGATGTCGATGTTGTCGACCCCAACTCCGGCCCGGCCAATCGCCCGCAGCGTGCCCGCAGCAGCTTCAATCACAGGAGCAGTAATTTTTACTCCAGAGCGGACGATGATCCCTTCGTAACCCGGTGAGAGGTCAATCAGCTCGGACTCGCTCAGACCCAGTTTGACATCGACTTCGATGCCTTCGGTTTGTTCGAGAATTTCAATGCCACGATCCGCGATCGGATCGGCCACGAGGACGCGACGGTTGCTCATGTGGATTCGTTAAAAGGGTTTCGAGTCTAGATTTGAGGGGCGGGAAGGTAAGAGTCACCCGTCGAGACGCAAGTGGGGAGTTGGACCAGTGGGCCAGGGCTCTTCGGATCTGAGAAAGGGTTGGCATGAGGGGATATTGCGAGCAAGATCGAGCCATGTCCGTGATTCGCTGGATGACCAATGCTTTCCCACTCTGGGTGGTGATCTGCTCTCTTCTAGCGTTGTGGATCCCGGAGGCTTTCACCTGGTTTACGGGACCCTGGATCAAATACGGGCTCGCCGTGATCATGCTCGGGATGGGCCTGACCCTGACGATCGATGATTTCAGGGCTGTCGTGAAAATGCCACGCGCTGCTGCAATAGGAATTGCCTTCCAGTTTGGTATCATGCCGCTGCTCGGGTGGACCATCGCCTATCTGCTGAGGCTCGATGAGATCGATCCGACTCTGGCGGTGGGCCTGATCCTGGTCGCCTGCTGCCCGGGGGGAACCGCTTCAAACGTGGTCTGTTTTCTCGCTCGGGCCAATGTCGCCTTGTCTGTCCTGATGACGATGTGCTCGACCCTGCTTGCTATTCTGATGACGCCGTTGCTGACCAAAGGGCTGGCCGGAGCGATTATTGAGGTCGATGCGCTCGGCCTGTGTCTCACGATCGCGCAGGTGGTGCTACTTCCGGTGATCGCCGGGGTGATGCTGAATCGATTTCTGCCCGAATTCAGCCGACGCGTCTCGACCGTCTCGCCGCTAGCCTCGGTTATCGCGATCGTGCTGATCGTCGCGAGCATCATTGGGCGCGATCGAGAGCTGATTCTCGAGTGCAACTGGCGAGTTCTCGGGGCACCCGCACTGCTACACCTCGGCGGGTTTTTGCTCGGATACTGGGCGGCCCGACTCATCCGAATCGTTGAACCCAGTTGCCGCACCATTTCGATCGAAGTGGGGATGCAGAACTCTGGTCTTGGCGGCCTGCTCGCGAGCAAACACTTTCCCGACACGCTCGCAGCCGTCCCATGTGCGATCAGCGCGCTCTACCACTGCATCATCGGAAGCTTCGTCGCTGCAATGTGGCGGCGGAAGGGGGCTGACAATGTCTCCGATCAAAATGAGTCTCCTAAACTGGCTCCTCGGCCCTGAGTCGCCCTATCAGACTTTTGAAGAAATCGCTGCTCCAGAGCTCAACTTCAGCCGGATCGCGCAGGAATGGCAGGACGTCCCCTGCTGCCTGATTGAAGTCGACCGCGTCGAAGCGTAGAGCGAGCTTCTCTCGGAGATCCTCCATCGAGAGCGGGGAGGTATCAGTGTAGTGGCCCGACTGCCTCATCCGGCTTTCGAGATGGGCTAGATTGATCGGAGTATCTCGCGCGACATACCAGACGAAATCGTAGAAATCCCGGCCTTTCACCCGGCCCTGCCATGACCGGCATAGCAACGCATGAACTTTCCCGGCAAATAGGCTTGGGAGTGTAAAGAGCTTCACCTGAAACGGGATCGGCAGAAGCAGTGTCTCGACTCTGACATCGCCGCCGGATGGCGGGTCGGTATCGACTTCCAGCTTGATTTTGAGTTTCGCCTGCGAATGCAGACTTGTGGAGAGTCCTTTTGGGATGCCTGCTTCGATCAGATTGATGAGGGTATTTCCTTTGATGAAAGCCGACTCGATCGCACTGGGCTGTGCTTTGATTCTCCTCTCCACATCAAACGAAAAACCGAATGCAGTGAGCTCATTCCGGATAGCTTCGAGGTAAGGTGAAAGGTCGAAAGCGTTGGTCCCAGAGAGCAACGAAAAATCCAGGTCTTCGGAAAACCGGGGTAGGCTGTGGAAAATTCGTAAAGCGCTTCCGCCGTAGAATGCTGCGTGCTCATAGAACTTTGATCTCCAGAGTCCCAGCAGGGCGAGTTCCTGAACGATCTCGCGGAGCGCGTTCTCCCAGTCGCGCTCATCGGAGAGAGAGTAGCGATCGAGTAATGATGAGAGTGCCTGGTTCATTTTCTGGAGGCGGAAGAGTTGGACTTCTTCGACAGCCACCGAGCCAGCGCGATAACCGGTCGGCGTCGATAGGCCTCCGCGATTTCCTGAATCAGCTCGACATTCAGCGATGCGATGGACTGATCGTCGATCCGAAGGTCAGCGAAGAGGAGATCAGGGATCTGTTTTTGCGAAATAATGCTGCCGTTTCGAGCAACCCGGTCGCACAGCGCTCTTTCGGGCGAGGCGATAAAATAAGCTCCACCGAGAGCAGCGTGGCGTTCGACTCCTATCGCGAAGACTGTTTCCGGAACCGAAAAATATTCATATCGACCAAGGGGTGTTTCGAATCGTCGTGCTCTTTTCAGGCTTACTGACGTCACTGACTCCACCCGCTCTGGTATCATCGAGTGATAAGTCAAAGCGGTTTCGAGACTGATACAGGACGGCCCGTAGATGAGTGGAGCGACCACAAATCGATCGATCCGCTCGCCCCTCGTCTCGACCGGACCTGCAACATAAAGCCCCCGTCTGACTTGGATGATCTGCCCCCTTGTGATGAGCTGCCGCAGCTTATCCCGGGGAGCTCGATAGCCGGAAAGCCGGTCCATCGCCATCTGATAGTCAAACGGCGTATCGGTCGGGAAGCGTGTTTGAGTCAATATTTCTGTCACGATGTCGAAACTTAATCGACATCGTGGCAAAAAACAGTGAAATCGATCACTCTCCACCGCCGGAGTTCGCGAGCTCGGCGTGTTCCGGAGGCAGGGCAGCTTTGAAGCGGGTCTTGTCGATTGCTTTCATGTAGGCCTCGACTGGGCCGACCTTTCCTTGGATCATTTTTTCCCAGATCGCGTCGTCCATGAACTGCATCCCATACTCCTTACCACCGGTGATGATATCGTAGAGCTTCTGCGTGGAGCCCTCACGAATCACCGATGCCACCGCTGGTGTTGCCACGAGGATTTCGTTCACCGCAACCCGCCCGGGATCATCATCTCGTTTCAGAAGCAACTGGGCGACCACCCCGCGGAGTGAGCCAGCCAGCATCGTGCGGACCTGAGACTGTTGATCCGATGGAAAAACATCAACCAACCGGTCAACCGTTTTGCGAGCGTTGTTGGTGTGAAGGGTTCCAAACACAAGCAGCCCCGTCTCGGCCGCGGTGAGAGCGAGCGAAATCGTCTCAAGATCTCGCATCTCCCCGACGAGGACGATATCGGCGTCTTCACGAAGAGAAGCTCGCAGACCATCGGCGAAGGAGGGGCAATGAATCGGAACCTCGCGCTGCGAAATGGTCGATTTCTTGTTGTTGTGGACGAACTCGATCGGTTCTTCCACGGTGATGATGTGCCGGGCGTAGGAGCGATTGATGTAGTCAATCAAGGCCGCCAGGGTGGTGGATTTCCCCGAGCCGGTTGGCCCAGTTACCAGCACAAGCCCGCTCCGCATATCACCGAAGCGCTCGATGGTTTCCGGCACGCCGAGGTCCTGAATCGTTTTGATCTTGGTGGGAATGAGACGAAAGACAGCCCCGAGACCATTCTTCTGCTTGAAGTAGTTGCACCGAAAACGCGACTCGATGTCCATCTCGTAGGCAAAGTCGAGATCACCGATCTCGAGGTAGCGCTCGTAGGCTTTCTCGTCGCAGATTTCGCGAAGCATATGATCGATGGTCGAGGCTTCGAGGACTCCGTCTGCGATCGGGGCGAGAGCTCCGTGAGCTCGCATCTTTGGCGGTTGCCCTTCACTGAGGTGCAGGTCGGAGCCGCCCGATTCGACGAGATGTTTGAAATATTGGTCAATGACTGCCATGGCCAGAAAGTTGGGTCAAAAAATTGAGGTTCGGGATAAGTGTGAGCGATGTAGCAACGGAAGCTCAGCCCCCCAGTGTCTTACGCACGGTCCCGGCGTCGATCGCCCGCCCGATAGCTTCTTCTTTGGTGATGGTGCCTTCGTTAGCAAGACCGATGAGGGCATCGTCCATCATGATCATGCCCACATTTTTACCCGTCTGCATCACGCCGGGGAGCATGAAGGTCTTGCCATCGCGGACCAGCGCGGAAACGGCCGGAGTGTTGACGAGCAATTCGAGTGCGAGGGCCCGGCCTTTGCCGTCAGCAGTCGGGACGAGCTGCTGGGAAATGACGCCGCGAAGAGACTCCGCAACCATGATCCGGATCTGCTCGCGCTGATCATTCGGGAACACGTCGAGAATCCGGTCGAGCGTCCGGGAGGCTGAGCCGGTGTGAAGAGTGGCAAGGACGAGGTGCCCCGTCTCAGCCGCGGTGATCGCGAGCGAGATCGTCTCAAGATCGCGCATCTCACCGACCATGATTACATCGGGATCTTCTCGGAGGGCAGCTCGCAGCGCGTGAGAGAAGCTCTGAGTGTGGAGATGCACTTCGCGCTGATTCACGTGGCAGGTTTTCGAGTCGATAACATACTCGATCGGGTCTTCGAGGGTGATGATGTGATCATTTCGCTTTTCGTTAATCTCGTTGATAAGAGCGGCGAGGGTGGTCGACTTGCCCGACCCGACCGCCCCTGTCACGAGAACGAGGCCGTTGTGATACTCAAGTAGCGGTTTGATCGCTTCCGGCAGTCCGAGGTCGTCCATCGTCCTCAACTGAGTGCTGATAACTCGAAAGACCATCTCCCAGCCAAGGCGAGTCTTGACGACCGAGGCACGGAATCGGCCAAATCCCGGGTCGTAGGCGAAGTCGACATCCCCTTTCTCTTCGAGGCGACGCAGTTCTCGCTCTGGAAGGTATTTTCGAGCAAGCTTCTCGGTGCGCTCGGAATCGAGCATCTCAGCATTTTCCCAAATCGGCTGCAGCAGTCCGAAGCGTCGCCACTTCGGCTGGGTCATCGGGGCGAGGTGGACATCGGAAACGTCGTATTGCTGAGCGAGTTTGAGGTATTCGTCGACGTGATCGAGAGCGGCTACAGTTTCAGACATGAGGAAAAGGATTCGGAAAAAGGTCGGGAGCGGTTAGGCTCACGTCAGGATGGCGAGTATTGGAAACCGGATCGTCGGTGGCAAGGGAAAAGTGCTCTCGGGATGGGTCGATGAGATAGGAACCTTCTATTGTCCGGTCCTGCTGCAGGGGAGTTTTGGTTGAAAGGTGATCATTTGATTATATTTTCGCAAGATGGGCTTGATCAGGACTGAAGCGACCTTTTGGAATCCGAAATTGCCGGATCTCGAAGCCGTCACTACCAAGGCACTCGTCGACACCGGTGTCCGGCATCTCTGCGTCACGCAGGAGCTCGCCGATCAACTTGAGCTGAAGGAACTCCGAAAACAATCAGTCGAGACTGCCGATGGTGTGACCCATACCGTGCCATACGTAGGTCCGATCCAGCTCGAAGTCTGTGGGCGAGAGTGTTTTACCGGGGCGCTTGTGATTGGCACAGAGGTCTTGCTCGGATCTGTTCCGATGGAGGACATGGACCTGTGGACTTCCTCAGCGCGGCATCAGATCTTGCCGAATCCGCTCAGTCCGGATATTCCGCTGTCAGTCGCAAAGGGGCATCGCGTGCTTTGATGGGATGGCGGGTCTAGGGATCGAAGTTCGGAGCCTCCTGACAAATTTCTGACAAACCGGTGACGACTGCGTGACAAATGTTTCGCCGAATCAGCGATCTTTGGGGTGATGAAAAAAACAACCATCACCTGGTATCAGTCCGTCCTCGCCGCTGTCGCGCTGGGCGGAGTCACCCTGCCGGCCGTAACGACCGGAGCAGTCAAACCTCCTCAAGCACCCGAAGCTGCGCTCCAGATCCGCACTCAGCTCGATCGTCCAGTTCTCCTGCAGCAGGGAGATCGACACCGGGTCGTCGTCGAGATTGAAATTGAGGGGATCGATGCACCGGCCCGTGAAAGACCGCCGCTGAATATTGCGGTGGTGATGGATCGAAGCGGATCGATGAGCGGTCAGAAACTGGAGCAGGCCCGACAGGCGGCCTCTCTCTTAGTCTCGCAACTGAGTCCGAATGATCGAGTCTCGCTCATCACCTACGACTCAGAGATTGAGGTGCTCGTTCCGTCGACGCGGATGAAGAAGAAGGCTCGCGCGATCACTCGCCAGATCTCTGCGATTGTCCCGGGTGGGAGCACCGCTCTCTATGCTGGGGTCGAAGCGGGAGCGGAGCAGGTCGCCGAGTTTTACGACGAAGCCAGTCTCAATCGTGTGATCCTACTCTCCGACGGGCTTGCCAACGTCGGTCCGAAAAGCAATCGCGAGATTGTCAGCCTCGGCCAACGCTTCGCCGATCAGGGAATCTCTGTGACCACGATCGGTCTCGGTTTCGACTACAACGAAATCCTGATGACAAGTCTCGCCGAAGCCAGCGATGCGAATTTTTATCACGTCGCCGATGTCGAGACCTTGCCCGAGGTCTTCGAACGTGAGTTAGGCGAACTCCAGTCGGTCGTCGCCCGAAAGATCGTGGTCGAAGTGACCTGCCCGAGCGGGGTCAAGCCACTCCGTTTCCTCGGTCGGCCCGAGACTTTGGATGCTCAGGTCGAAACGGTCGAGTTAGCCACCGTCGCGGGGAAGCAGAGCAGACGTCTCTTTCTCGAATGCGAAGTTTCCCCCGAGGCTGAGGTCAGCGAGCAGGAAATCGCGCAGGTTGTGGCGCGCTTCATTGATGCTCGCGATCAGGAGCAAGCCGAAGTCGTCGCCGCTCCGGTGGCGGTCAAATTCAGCAAAGAGATTGCTGAAGTGGAGGCGTCTGTAAATCAGGCGGTCGCTGCCGACGCGGCGGTTTGGACAAATGCAACGGTCGTCGAAGAGGCGCTCGCGCTGGCTGATGAAGGGGCCATTGTCGCCTCTCGTGAGATGCTCGCGGCTCAGGAAACGGTCTTGCAGGAAGCGCTCGACGCAGCTCCACCAGCGCAACGGGCTGAGCTCGAGGCTGAGATCGGGCTTAACCGAGTCGCACAGGCGGAGTTGGATTCCGGCGCCGGCGGAGTCTCCAGTGAGAGCCGCAAGCAGCTCAGGGCAGGCGCTTTCAGCAAGCGTAACGCCCGATAGCCCCACAGCAGCGATGGCGTGGGCGGGTCATTGACCGCCTCCGTCTTTCCGCTGATCTTTAAAATCAATAAATGAAACGCATAGCCTGGGTATTTTTCCTCGCCATTGGGATCCCCGCGATCCTGCTGGCGGCCCTGGCTCTGCGCTCACTTCGCGATCAGGAGCTGGTCGCCCAATCGCAACGCGCCAGCCTGCTGCAGACCGCCTGCGAGAATCGAGTGGTCGATATCAACCTTTTCTTTGGCGACGTTCGCCTCTTTTATGGCAACCTCGTCGATGAGTTGGTCGAGCGAGAAGGCCTCGCTTTGGTTGACCATTTCCATGAAAGGCTCACCGCCGAATGGTCCCAGGCGCGGGTTGGTGCGGCGGTCAGCGATCAGGGAGAAATTTCTAGCCCAGCGTCCGAGGATTCACCCATTACCGATGGGTTTCTTGATCGTCATCGGGATTTTCTATCGAACGAAGCGACGATAACGCTTTTCACGGTCCCCGCCTCGATTCAAAGCCAGCCGCAGTCCATTGTCACTGTCGAGCCGCCTCCGATGGTAGTCCCTGAAGTCAGGGAAAGTGCGATGTCTGATGAGTCTCCGGAAAAAAGTGAGAAGCCTGTCGCCTCGATTGAGGCAGAAGTCGCGTCGGCTACGACAGCAGCACCGGAGCGATTAAGATCAGCCAATGTGCCGGAGGCAAGTGCAGCACCCTCTCAGAGAAAAGTCATTTTTCCCGAGCGGAGGCTCGATGAAGCTCGATTCAACGGCGGTAGCGTTCTCGCTGAGGAAGATCGGCTCGAGGCACCAGCTGCGACAGCGGAAGAATTCGATCTTGCGCTCGAAGCTCCGGCCAGTTCGTCCCCAGGAGGCAGCATCGTCGATCTTGGTGGGACCACTCGGAACGTCGTCCCCACGGTCCAACAACAGATCACTGATTCAGATCAGGCTGGGGCGGCTCTGGCACCACGGTCGTTTCTGAACCGCGTCGCGGCGGACCGGTCAGCTGTCACTGCAGACGCCGAGGAAGGTGCGCTGAGTCGCTTTGTAGACGGCGAGCTTCAGGTTCTGCTGTGGCGGCGACACCCAGCAGTGCCGGGGCATCTGTTTTGGGCCGAGCTCGACCTGGGTCAAATATTGGCAGACATCAAAACTGGATTCCTCGGTTCAAATTCTGCTGCGGCAGACCCCTCATCTGTTGCCTTCGCTCTTCTAAATGACTCGGCGCAGCCGGAACTGAAGAGCCTCGAAGCGTTTCAGGCTGATTGGGCAAAGCCGTTCGCGGCCGCCGAAGTAGGTCAAATCCTGCCGCGGTGGGAGGTGGCTGCCTACCTTCAGAATCCAGCTGAAATCACGCGATCTGCTCGGGTCGCGCGTTGGACCGTGATGCTATCGGTCCTGTTACTTCTCGCTGCGGTCGGGATCGGCAGCTACCTCATTCTGAGGTCGGTGAATCTCGAAATGAGGCTCGCTGCCAGAAAAACCGATTTCGTGAGTAGCGTCAGTCACGAGTTGAAGACTCCTCTCACTTCCATTCGGATGTTCTCGGAGCTGCTAGTCCACGCCGAAAAGCCCGATCCCGATAAAACGCTACGCTACTCCGGGATCATTTCCAAGGAGTCAGCCCGGCTTACCCGCCTCATCAATCGCTTGCTCGATTTCTCGCGGATCGATCGCGAAGAAGTCCCGCGTCAGGAATCCGATTTTGAGGCGCGGGATTGGCTCACCGAACTGGTCACGGACTTTGAATCCCAGCTGAAACAGGATTCCTCAGGCGGAGAATCAGAGCTGGAGATCCACCTGAACGTTCCGACCGACAGTCTACCGGTTCGAGCCGATCGCGATGCCCTTGCCCAGGTGGTCTTTAACCTCCTCCAAAACGCTGACAAGTATGCTCGGAGCGGTAAGGTAGCCGACGTCTCCCTGCGAAGTGTCGATCCAGACAGTATCGAAATTGAAGTGGCGGATCGCGGACCGGGAGTTCCAGCAAGGCTCCGCAGGCGAATTTTTGAAAAGGCGACAGCTTCGCGCCGGCATTTGCTGCCGTTTCTCCCGACGGAGCGACCTTGGCCGTTGGCAACGGCGGAGGCCCGACCTTCGGCGATTTCCAGATCGGTCTGTTCCCCGTCGCAGACTTCAACACCTCGACGCCGACGTCTGGTACGCAGCTGGCCTTCAACCATTTCAGCGCGGCGTTCTTGGACAACGACTCCCTCCTCGTGGCCAACGGCAACTTCGGCTCGCCCAGCCAGGTCTTCGCGCTCGATTTCGACGGGACGTCAACCCTCGTGGTTGGCGGCATCGGCGGTGCGTCGGCGGGCATCGCCGTCGATGCGGCTGGCAATCTCTTCACTGGCAACGGCTTCACGGACAGCGACCCAGCTACCCTGTCGGTGACCGGCGACGTGAAGGGCTTCGCCGCGTCCGATTGGCAGCCCGCCTTGACGGGCGGAGTTCCCGTTGACTTCGAGACCGAGGGCGAGCTGATCGTCTCCGCACTCTCTGCCAACAGCCTGGGGTTCGACTCGGCGGGCAACCTGCACGTCGGGGGCTCGAACTTCTTCGGCGGCGGCGATAGCAACTTCTTCGCTCTGGTAGCGAGCGACGCGGTTGACGGCGCCCTCGCCGGCCTGGGTCCTGTTGATGAAACGGACCCGCTCGCCTACGTCGAACTTGACCCCGATCCGCTCGGCGACACCAGTGGCGCCGGCTATCGGGTGGCCTTCAACCCCGCGACGAGTGAGCTGATCGCTGCATCGAACGGCACGGGCTTCGTGCTCGCCGTTCCCGAACCGACCGCCGCCGTGTTGCTTGTCATGGCGGCGTCGGTGCTTGCTGCCGGCCGAAAGTGATGCGTTCCTAACCGA
>JBCCBR010000010.1:0-19458 GCA_039033935.1 Verrucomicrobiota bacterium | reverse complement strand
TTTTTCTGCCTGAGTATCGGGTCGCTAGCCGACACCAGACGACTCCACGCGAATGTGTCGCTGACGGTAAATCCGCAATCCGGTGGGTGCGTCAAAACGCAGCGCGCCTCGGTGTCGATCCCGAAAAAATCATCGCTGGAGGCGGATCGGCAGGAGGCCATGTCGCGGCGACGACAGGAATCTGTGAGGGCTTCGATGAAGAGACCGAAGACCTTTCCATTTCATCGCGACCGGCAGCTCTGGTGCTATTTAATCCAGTCTACGACAACGGTCCCGACGGCTACGGCCATAGCCGCGCCAAAACGTGGTTTCCTGCCATTTCACCGGCGCACAATTTGTCGGACGACGATCCTCCGACCGTGGTGTTTCTCGGGATGGAGGACGACCTCATTCCGGTGGAAACTGCGATCAAGTTTCAATCCGAGATGATGACCCATTCCCTCCGGTCCGACCTTCATCTTTACGAATCACAGCCTCATGGCTTTTTTAACCGAGGCAAGACTTCTGGCCACCTCGGCTTCATCGACACTCTCACGAAGACGGATCGGTTTCTCGCTGAGATCGGCTACCTGACAGGTGAGCCGAACCACGCTGCGATTGCTGAAATTGCGAATGCCGAATCGAAGAGCCAATGAGTTCCTCAACTCCTGATCCCTCCCGATGGACTGCTGACGAGCTCGTCGCTCGTGACGATTGGCGGTTGTGCTATGGCGATGCGAGCGTGGAAGCGATCCGTGAACTGCTCGAGAACGGTCCCGGCATTGTCCTGCTGAGCGAGTTCCCGTTGGCAGACTCGGGCGTCGACGAGGCGCGTCAGCGCTTTCTGGATTGGTGCGGAACGATCGGCACGCCCCTTTCTCAAAACGAAAAAGGCGATCCGGTCTTCGACGTCGCCAACGCAGGATTCGCTGCCGATGACCCTCGCAGTCGCGGTCCCAACACCAAAAGATCCCTCTCCTTCCACACCGACCGCTGCGATGTGATCGCCTTTCTCTGCTGGCGACAAGCTCGAGTCGGAGGAGAAAATGAAATCGTCAGTTCCCGCCTCCTGCACGACACCCTGCTGGAGCGACGTCCTGATCTGGTTGAAATCCTTCGGGAGACCTTTGTCTACAAACGCCATACCGTCGACCTCGGCAACGAGCTGCCCTACGTCGAGCAACCCATCTTCTCATTCTGCGAAGGCCAGTTTGCCTGTGCTTTTCTCCGCGTCCTGATTGATCGGGCGGATAAAGATCCCGAGCTGCCCGATCTGAGCGATGCTCAGCGGGAGGCCCTTGATGAACTTGAAAAGATCGCGGCTGAGGCAGGCCATGCCATCCAACTCCTGCAACAGCCTGGAGACGTCTTGCTCGTGAATAACTGGACCACGCTCCACCGACGTTCCGGATTTGAAGATCATCCCGACCCAGAAAACCAGCGCCGCCTCTTTCGCGTCTGGCTCAGCATGCCGAACAGCCGCCCGATTGACCCGAGATTCGCTGCCAACTACGGGGCAACCGATGGGGGCGCGATCCGCGGAGGCTTTCGAGTGAATAACAGCTAGGACCGGGAGCGCTTGATGTGCCCAGGACCTCGTTCCACCCAATACTCTTCCTCCCCATCTTGAATACAGATAAATTCAAAAAAATCTCCTCAGCATCCGCTTGTTGCAGCCTTTGTTCCCGTCTTCACGGAAGATACCGAGTTGCTTGTCAGCGGAGCCGGAGAGTTGTATCATCGAATCGAGAACTCAGGCCTTCGAGAACGACAGCGCGATGCAATCCTCGACGTTTTCATGAGCTGGCTACTCGAAAGGCTGCCTGACAAAACCCAACTTGAGATTCGAATAATCCTGATCCTACCTGATATACGCGAGACTGTTTGCGAACAGGAACTGGTCGCACAGGACCGGCTTGAAGAAGGTAAGTTGGCTCTCGCTCTGACTCTCGTGGAACGCTTCCATTCGCCCGCAGGCTTCCCCTGCTAATTTTGCTCCATATGACCGGCACTCAATACCTAGGCGGCGCACAATCCGCCGAACTCAACGACACCTTTCACGGAATCGATCCGCGTAACGGCTCTGAAATCTCAACCGCTTTTCACGAAGCGAGCCCGAGCGAAATCGACCGGGCCGTCAGCATCGCAGCAGGCGCCTTCGACTCCTTTCGCGCGACCTCGATCGAGACGCGCGCCAAGTTGCTCGACGCCATCGCAGAAGAGATCCTTGCCCAAGGCACAGCACTCACGGAGAGAGCCTCGGCCGAGACGGGCCACCCGATGCCTCGCTGCGAAATGGAACGGGATCGCGCTGCGAATCAATCAAGGGTTTTTGCGAAGCTCCTCCGTGAAGGTTCGTGGTGCGATGCCCGAATTGACGTCGCCGATCCGGGTCGAACGCCCATCCCGAAGCCCGATGTCCGCTCAGTAATGCGGCCGATCGGCCCAATCGCGGTCTACGGCGCGAGCAACTTCCCGATCGCGATCTCCGTGCTCGGATCCGATACGGTTTCGGCCTTCGCGAGCGGCTGTCCGGTCGTGATCAAGGGACACCCGGCTCACCCAGGCACTTGTGAAATTGCGGCGGGCATTGCTTATGCAGCGATCCAAAAAGTTGGACTCTCCCCAGAAATTTTTTCCCTGGTCCAGGGCCGCTCACATCGCGTTGGACTTGAGCTGGTTCAACACCCTCTACTTGCCGGAGCCGCTTTCACAGGGTCGCTTGGTGGTGGCAGAGCCCTCTTCGACGCGGCGAACAATCGGGAAGTACCGATTCCTTTCTACGCGGAGATGGGGAGCATCAATCCGATCTTCCTTCTCCCCGGCGCCCTGAAGGAGCGGGCTGAATCGATTGCGAACGGATTTGTGACTTCCTTGACCATGGGAGTGGGGCAGTTTTGCACCAATCCCGGGATGGTCGTCGGATTAGAGAGCGAAGGCCTCGCCAAGTTTAATCAGACCGCGAGCGCTGCTGTCGAATCCTGGGCACCTGCGACTATGTTGCACGCCGGGATTCACGAGGCCTACGAATCCGGAATTTCGGAGCGGGAGAAAAGCGATTCGCTCGAGCTGCTTGCGAAATCCTCCTCCCCTGCCGACCCCGCCAAGAGTGAAGCGGCGGCTTACCTCTTCACCACGAGTCACAAGGGCCTAATGGAAGACGACTCGACCCTGGCAGAACTCTTCGGTCCGGTTTCGACCGTCGTCAAATGTGATGCCCGGGCTCAGCTACTCGAGCTCGCCGAGCGACTCGAGGGTTCGCTTTCCATCTCGGTGCACGGGACTGAAGCAGATCTGGCCGAGTATGGCGACCTCATCGCTGTTTTGGAGCGCAAAGCAGGACGGCTCATTTTCAACGGCTACCCAGTCGGTATCGAAGTGAACGACTCGATTCACCACGGCGGTCCTTATCCAGCTACAGCGCACGCTCATTTCACCAGCATTGGCACTCGCAGCATTTCTCGATTCGTCCGTCCGGTTTGCTATCAGGACTGGCCCGATGCGGCGCTGCCAGAGGCGCTCCAAAACGCCAATCCGCAAGGTATCTTGAGAATCGTCAATGGCGAACGAACCCGAGATGCGGTATCCTGAGACATGTTTGGGTGCCGGTTGATTGCCAGATCTGGGTTACTGGCGTCGCTCTGTCTTGCGGTGGGCTGCGTGACCGCACCGGACGCTGATCCCGGGATCAACGATCTGGAGCGAAAGATTCTCAGCACTCATTTTTACTACCAGCCGAGCTCGAGGGCCCCGAAATTCGACGACGAATCTCTGGCTCTCTTAATGCAGCAGTCAGCCGCGCCAGAGCTGGATGGGGAGCGAGCCGAGGGCCAATCTGCAGCCCTCGCCGAAGCGCTAGCCACAGCCGGCGATGAAGCTTTTGCCAACGTCTTTCTAGCTCAAACGCCGGAGGTCAGGCTTGCCGTGGCCTATGATATCCAGGCACTTTGGGATCATCACGAGCTCTACTACCCGCTCACCGCCGGCCACGCCGAAACCACTATTCGCCAAGCCGCGTTGGCCCGTGACGCACCGCCTGCCGAGGCGAGTCGGCACACATTTGATGTATCTGAGTGATCGTCAAACTCGTTCGGGATCATCAAAAGGCGCCTTTAGCGACTTGTTGAAAGTTTGAGCTCCATAAAGCCAAGCAAGATGACTCAATAGGGTTCGATCAATGAGCAAACAGGGTTCGATCAATGAGCAAACAGGGTATGATGAAGGAGCAAACCCTCTTAAGTCCCGTCGCAACGACCGTCATCGGGCCACAGGAGGTGGCACTCATGGCCTTGGTGCTTGTTCCGGCGGTGTGGATTCTTTGCCTGAGTTTTTCAAGAAAACGGCGACGACGACGCAAACTGATGCGGGCGATCAATCACCCCGATTGGTTCCCGTGGCCTGATCACTACGAGCACATTCTCCGGGAAAACATACCTCTCGCCTCCGAACTCTCTGAGCGGCAGCAGCGACGCCTCCGCTCGCTCATCCTCTTTTTCATCAAAGATAAACGCTTCGAGGCGTGCGGTGGGCTCGAGGGCATCACGGACACGATGCGAGTCGTGATTGCCGCACACGCCTGTCTGCTGTTACTCAATCATCACCACGACTGCTTTCCCAATCTGCGCTCGATCCTCGTCTATCCCAGCCGCTACTTTGCTGACGACGAAAACGGAGACAGGCAGGAGCGGCTCGGTGAATCGTGGGGCACCGGTTCAGTTGTCTTGGCCTGGGATAGCACGCTCAACGATGCCTGGAATCCTGACGACGGGCTCAATGTTGCCATTCATGAGTTTGCTCATCAACTCGATCAGGCAACCGGGGGTGCTGATGGTCTTCCCAGCCTACGCCACACTGGAAATCGGGTTGCGGGCTGGGCCCGGGTGCTGGGCGGTGCCTACGACAACTTTCTTGATAAAGTCGACCGGGGACGGCCGAGTTCGATCGACGACTATGGCGCAACTGACCCAGCCGAATTTTTTGCCGTGGCAACCGAGACATTTTTCGAAAAGCCAGACCAGCTGAGGCGTGAATACCCCTCGCTTTACGAAGAGCTCACTGTCTTTTATGCTGTCGATCTGGCGGAGTCATGAAAGCGTTGACTTTTCTCTCATCAATCATCCTGCTGTTCCTCTCGAATTTCGCAGCAGCCGACTCACCGACTGCCGGTCAGTGGGACATCGAACGGCTCCAAGACACAGTGCCGCCCTCCACTGTCCTAAATGACGAGGCCGCAATCATCTCGCTCACCTATGAAGGCGAGCCGATCAAAGGGAAAAAGACCGAGGTCTTCGCGCTTTATGCATCACCAAAAACACTCGGTGAAGACACCGCCTCGCGATCCGCACCTGGCATTGTCCTGATCCATGGAGGTGGTGGCACTGCCTTTGCCGATTGGGTCTGGCTCTGGGCCGAGCGCGGCTACGCTGCGATCGCGATGGATCTAGCCGGTTGTCGCCCGCCTGATCCTGAGTTTGATGAGGAAGGCCAACTTCTGGCTCGATCCGGTTTTCAGCGGGAATCGCGCACCCGACTCGAGAGAGGCGGCCTCGGTCACGGTCCGGCGGAAAAGTTCGAAAGCATTGGCGGCTCAGCCGAGGACGACTGGCCCTACCACGCGGTTGCAAATGTGATGCGGGCCAATAGCCTGCTACGAAGTTTTGACGAGGTCGATCCCGAGCGAATTGCGGTGACTGGGATCAGTTGGGGCGGTTACACGACTTGCCTCGTCGCGTCACTCGACGACCGGTTTGCCGCGGCAGTGCCGGTCTACGGATGCGGTTTCCTCGCCGATGGCGACTCGGTGCAGCGGCCCGCGATCGACAAACTCGGGAGCCGACGGCAGCAGTGGATTTCGGCTTATGACCCCGCGAGCCATCTTCCAAAGTGCCAGATTCCGATGCTCTGGGTCAATGGCACCCACGACGTCCATTACCCACTCGATAGCTGGGCTCGCTCCTACCAGCTCGTGTCGGCTCCTCGGCAAATTCGAGTGGAGCATCGCATGGGTCACAGCCATCAGGCAGGGTGGGCTCCGATCGAGATTGGCATCTTTGTCGATTCACTGCTCAAAGGCGGCGATCCACTCCCGGAATTTGATCTCCCATCGATCGGGCTCGATGGGCTCTTCTCGGTCGTTTTCTATAATGCCGTCCCTCTGCGTGAAGCCGTCCTCTACTACACCAGCGACGAAGGCCTCCGGGCGAAACGCACCTGGCAGGCAGTCGAAGCGACCATCGACGAGGAGGCCGGAGTGATCTCAGCTGCCTTTCCCCATGAGGCAAATACCTGGGTGCTCTGTGTCACCGATGAGAGAGGCGCGATGGTGTCGACCGACGTCGGCTTTCGGGCGGAAGCCCCGTGAATCAGTCGAATGCGTTCGGGTTTTCGATAAGCTGTTTCATCGCCGAGATGTCAATCCTATCCTTATCGCGCTGGGAGGAGGACTTGATTGCGATGAGCTGTTCCTTCGAAGCATATCGAAACGTGCGAGAGTCACGAGAATAGACCTCGGATTCTTCCAAGAGGTCATCATAGGTGAAGCCTCCGTTTTGAGTGAAAACATCAATCGTGGTGTGCATCGTCGGTTCATAGACTCGAAGAGCGCCAGGCCTTTCGTCGAGGTCCTCCCCCGTGATGTCTTTTCCCCATCCTTCACCAAAGTCTTCTAACGCCTTGGAGAGAAGCTCAGCCGATCTCTCACCACTGGGCACGATTACATCGACATCGAGGGTATTTCGTTGATACCCATTCAGGACTACCGCGACTCCGCCTACAACAATGAACTCAATCTCAAATTTGATGAGATGGTCCAAAATATTTCCGAATGAAAGGTCCATGTGATTTTGGTGGCCGATCAGAGTTGGGAGAGAACTGGTAGTAGGATGATCGAAGAAAAGCTAGCGCCTCAAACGGATCTAGCGAGACCCTGTGTTCCGGCCCGAGTCGTCTCTTAACGGGCTCGATCAAGAGGTCCTTTTTTTCTGTCATGGCTTGAAGTTTAGCTCACAATTTCTCCAAATCCAGACAGTCTGCCCTTTCTCCCCGTCGCATCCTCACTTAATCTCGACGCCCATGAAAATCTCCCGAGCGATCCCCTTTCTCCTCCTGTCCCTTTTCGTCTTCTGGGCCTGCACCGAGAGCGAAACCACCGAGACAGCCCCTCAAGAAGAGACCGAGCCGACCGACATTCTTTTTCTTGCTGGTGCCCGGAGCCATGCCTCGGGCGATCACGAATTTTTCGCTGGGTGCACTCTACTGGCCAAAGCACTCAATGAGCAGAGCGGACTAAACGTCCGCGCCAAAGTAATCTCAGGTTGGCCAGATGATGAATCGGTCTTCGAAGGGGTTGAGGCTGTCGTTATTTATTCGGACGGCACCAAGGTGGTTGGCGAAGGCTGGGACAAAGCGGATGCGCTCGCAAAAACTGGAGTTGGTCTGATGTTCATGCACTACGCCGTTCATCCGGATATTCCCAATGGCGAAAAGTACTTCCGGCCATGGATCGGAGGGGCCTTTGAGACTGGCTATTCGGTGAACCCACACTGGATTGCCGATCTCGAAACGATGCCGGATCACCCAATTGGCAACGGCATCGCAGGGCCAGTCCGGGCCTACGACGAGTTCTACTACAACATGCGCTTTCGGGATGACCGCGACAGCGTGCTCGATCTCGTCACAGCAGTTCCGCGACCGGATGACATCAAGCGAATCATCAATCTCTGGACCCAGGAGGGGTATAAAGGCGTCGGTAAACGCCAGACCCTGATGTGGGGTGTCGAGCGAGAAGACGGCGGTCGCGGAGTTGGATTTACCGGCGGACACTACCATCGCAACTGGGCGATTGATGGCTTCCGTCAGCTCGTGCTCAACGCAATTATCTGGACAGCCGGTCTGACCGTCCCTGAGCAAGGTGTGGTTTCAAAACCCCTCACCGTAGAAGAGCTCAACGCCAACCTCGATGACTACGAGGGGAAAGAGAATCCGTTGATCCCCCTACCCGATTTAGCCGAGCTCGAAGCGCTCCCCGCCGCCGAGTTAGTCGATGCCACCGAGCACGCCCGTCGCCAGGAAGAAGCAAAGCAGAGACGACGCGAGGCCGCCCGGAAGGCGAAGGAAAAGGCGAAGCGGTAAATAAAGAGAATGTGAGACGAACGAGGTGGGGAATCGCCTCGAGCCCGCCCTTCCTTTGCAAAAGTTGCAAAATGCGACTTTTTGTTGCTACTTTCATCCCGTGGATTAGGGTTGAGCATGAGTGTGGCTATCAAAGTGCGGGATGAAATAGCAGAGCAGGCTCGCGAAGCTGCGAAAGTGGCCGACCGATCACTGACCGGTCAATTGGAACACTGGGCGAAGCTCGGCGCAGCGATCGAACCGTTCCTCTCGCTCGAATCAGTTTCAAGCCTGAAGGCTGGCAGCGTCCAAGAGGAACACGACACCTTGGAGAAGCAAGAGCAGATCGCTGCTTTGGATTCAGCTTTGGCTGCGTTTCTCGCAAGCTCGAAGCGACAACTGCGCGTTGATCTGGGACTGGACCAGCAGGTTCGCTACGAACCGATCGTTAACGAGCCTGGCAGATTCAAGAGGATTGATCCCTCTGGCACAATTAGTGTGGGGCGGTTGGTCGATCGCGATTTTGTAGAGGATACCTCACAAGACTAGTCGAGCGATGCGTCCTCGGATCACGGTCTTCGCGGGTCCAAACGGTGCTGGCAAGAGCACTCTTCGAGCACACCTTTACCTGAATCATTCTCATCCGTTCGTTAACGCAGATGAGATCGCCAAGGAAGAGGGTCTCGGAGCCTATCAGGCCGCAGAACTGGCAGCGAAGGTGAGAAGCAGTTACGTCGAGGAGGGCAGCTCCTTCATGTTTGAAACAATATTGAGCGATCCAGTCGGGGCGAAAGTTGCCTTTCTCGAAGATTGCCAGAGCAAGGGGTTTGAGATTGTCGTCCATTTCGTGGGACTTGATTCCGTGGAGCGGTCTCGTGCCCGAGTCACCCAGCGAGTTCTCCATGGAGGCCACGATGTCCCTGACGATAAAATTCAAAGCCGCTATCCGCGAACGATCGCGAATCTCATTCGCCTGATTCCTGTATGTGATCAGCTGCTTGTTTACGATAACTCATCCTATGAGACGCCGTATCAACTGCTCGCCAGATTTGAGAAAGGTAGCCTGAAGCAAATAGCACAGTCACTTCCTGAGTGGATTCGAAAAGTCGGACTCGCAGGGATGGCGAGTGACGAAACGGAATCAATCCGATGATAAGCTGACAAATTCCCACCTCTCCCTTTTTCGGCTTGGCGGCTCAGCTCTCTCACCACAGAATCATGCGATGAGGACGCTACTCGTTATCATCTCTCTCGCCTCCACTTTCGCAGTAGGAGAAGACACCCATCTTTTCATCCTCTCCGGTCAGTCGAACATGGCCGGACACCGCCCGGACGAGGCGTTTACGCCCGCGGTGACGGAGGAATTCGGGCAAGAAAATGTGATCGTAGTCCAGCACGCCCAGGGAGGTCAGCCGATCTACCGATGGGACGAGCAGTGGCAGGCACCTGAGGGACTCGAGCAGCCCGTCACCGGCGATCTTTATCAGGCTCTACTCGCCAGGGTGAGGAAAGCCGTCGGCCAGCGCGAAATCACCACTGTCACATTTCTCTGGATGCAGGGCGAGCGCGACGCCAAAATGGGCTGGGCAGATCGATATGAGGGTGCTTTCACCCGTTTACTTGGGCAGATCCGAAAAGATCTCAAGATCGAAGCCGGAAACGTTGTGATCGGGCGACTCAGCGATTTTGACCTCGAAAACAGTCGGTATCCGGAATGGACTGCGATTCGCGACATTCAAGTCGCCATTGCCGAATCGAGCCCGCGCCACGAATGGGTCGATACCGACGATCTCAATGATGGCGTCAATCGACGGGGAAAGGAAATTTCTGACGACCTCCACTACTCCGCCGACGGCTATCGCATCTTTGGCGAACGCCTCGCTGCCAAGGCGATTGCCCTGATAGCGTCGAACTGACATCTCCGAAAACCTCTCATGAATCGCCTTGCCGTAGTAACCTTCATCGCTCTCCTCGCCTGCCTCGCGTCGGCGCAGGAAAAGCCAAATATCCTCCTGATCTGCATCGACGATCTCAGGCCGGAGCTGGGATGCTATGGTCTCGATTATATCGAGTCGCCTCATATCGACTCGATTGCCGCGAGCGGTCGTCACTTCACCCAGCACTTTGTCCAAGCGCCCACCTGCGGCGCCTCTCGCTACACGCTCCTGACCGGTCGTTACGGGAGCAGCAGCAACTCGGCACTCTTTGATAAGGCCGACGATCCGCTGATCCGCTCGACCAACCTCCCCCGCTGGTTTCGCGACCATGGCTACACCACCGTATCGGTTGGAAAGATCTCCCATCATCCTGGAGGTCGCGGTGGACCTGATTGGGATGATCCGGAGAAGCCGGAGATGCCGGAAGCCTGGACTCGTCACCTCCAGCCGGTCGGCCCATGGCAGCATCCGCGAGGCATCATGCATGGCCTTGCCCACGGTGAGATCCGGAAAAACGCAAAAGACATGGCGCTTTTCCAGGCTGAGCCGGGAGACGACTCTATCTATCCTGACGGCCTTACGATCGAGACAGCGCTCGGAGAACTCGACAGACTTAGCGATGGGGACTCTCCCTTTCTGCTCGCCGTCGGCATCATTCGCCCACACCTCCCCTTTGGCGCACCCGAGATCTATCTGGAGCCCTATCGGAACGCGACGCTGCCGAGTATTCCCCATCCTCAAAAACCCGAAGGAAAGACGACCTGGCATGGGTCCGGCGAATTCATGAAGTATCAACGATGGGGGCGGAATCCGAATGACGACGAGGAGTTCGCGCTCGAAGTCCGCCGTCACTACGCTGCCTGTGTCACCTATGCCGATGCTCTTGTCGGTCGACTGCTGACCCGGCTCGAAGAGAGTGGTGAGGACGACAACACCATCATCGTTGTCTGGGGCGACCACGGCTGGCACCTCGGTGAACATGCTATTTGGGGGAAGCACGCGCTGTTTGAGGAATCGCTCCGGTCACCCCTCATCATTCGAGCGCCGGGACTCCCATCGTCAGGAGGTGGCAGCAAGCGTATCGTCGAGACCCTCGACATTTTTCCAACGCTCTGCGACCTGGCCGGAGTTGCTTCCCCGGAAGGACTGCCGGGCGCAAGCCTCGTGCCGCTCCTGAATGATCCAATGGCAGAATGGGATCGCCCCGCCTTCGCCTACCGTTCTCAAAATCAAACGGTCAGAACCCCTCAATATCGCCTCATCCGGCACGCCAAAGGCAGCGAAACGACCCATGTCGAGCTCTACCCTGTCTCGGATGGCGTGGTCAGTCCAAAGAATGTCGCTGATGACCGTCCCGAAGTGATTCCCGAGCTGATTGAACTGATCAAGAGCCGACTGTGATTAGGCTATCCAAGGGCGCGGCAGGAGCTAAACGGGCTGAGTCGGGGTTAAAAATTCGAAATAGTCTGGATTTGTTGAATTTAAATTTTACAATTTCTATAATTATAGTATTTTTAGGCAATGGACCATCATCCTTTGCCCCTTTCCACTCATTCTGCTGACGACGGATCTATGGAGGAGATCCGAGATCTGCTCTTTGGGAAAAAAAACGCGGAAGTCTCTCAGAGATTCGATGCGCTCGAATCTCGTCTCGATGCCCTCACCGATCGCTTCGAACAAAAAATCGAAGCGAGATACAGCTCTCTGGCTCGGACTTTACACGATGAGAATGCCGCGCTTCGCAGCCAGATCGAGTCTCTCGCCTCCAATCTCCAGGCAGAGACCAATGATCGTCAGGCCGAGTCGCACTCTTTAAGCGATCAACTGAATCGACTTCGCATCGCCAACGAGGACAGCCAGAGACGGTCAGATCAGATGATGCACGACCTGCATCAATCGATGCTGCGCCATATTGCAGAGGAAAAAGCCGCTCTCCAAAACGATCTGCTCAATCGGAGCAATGCGCTCGACGAGCGCATTGACCGCGGGCTCGCAGAGCTTGAAGCCTCCGCGACTCCCCGGGCTGAGCTCAGCGACCTGCTTCTCGATATCAGCGAGCGCATCAGACCTTTGCCCACTCCTGAAAATCCGGAGTCTCTTCTCGAAGTAACATCCGGAGACCTTTCTGATCTCAGGTCTGACTTACCGAATGAAGTCGAGCTGAGCGGCTGATCCGTTCATCCCACCCATGGAACCGGCCTCGACAGATAGCGCGACCCCTCGCGAGCAAGACTTTAGCGGGAAGGATTTCGATCAGCTCCGCACGCTTCTCAACAGCAGCGAACGGACCGCCATCGAAAATCTCGAGCGCGAGGTTGCGATCCATCAGCGTCCCACATTTCTCGGAGAGCGCCTCCCCGAAGCTCTTGATTCAAGTCATCGCGGCGCTCGCGATGCACTCGCCGAATCGCTCCAGGGCCCCCTCATCGATGCGATCGCGGCATCTGCCAGTGATCGTCGCGCCGAGCTCTCAGAGGCACTTTTTCCAGTGCTTGGGCGAGCGATTCGCCTCCATGTCACCGAAGTCTTTCAAAGTCTGACCGAAAGGCTCAACCAAGTCATTCAACAGGCGACCAGTCTCCGGCAGTTCCAATGGCGACTCCAAGCCCTCTTCAGCGGGACACCCTATTCAGAGTATCTGCTCCTCAAAACCCTCGATTACCGAGTCGAGCGGGTGCTTTGCGTCGCTCCTGACTCTGGTTTGCTGCTGCAGCAGGTCGCGGCAGATGATCAAACCGACGAAAATGCGGATTTGATTTCTTCAATGCTCGTGGCCATCCGCAGCTTTGTGAAAGACTCCTTCGCCGCCGGGGCAGACGACGAGGAAAACGACGGCGGCGATCTCGGCCGCTTCACTTATGGCAATCGCGAGATCTTTCTCGAAGTCGGTCCCCAGGCCATCCTCGCAGCAGTGGTCTATGGCACTCCGCCGCAGGATTACCGCTCGTCTATGAAGCAGTGCCTCGAGGAGATCCATGGTACTCACCGGGGCCGCCTTGAATCCTTCGATGGCGATCCTGAGTCTCTCGATTCGCTCCGGGAACATCTTTCTGACCTGCTCATTTCACAGGCTTTGCAGGGGGAAGCGGATTCTTCGAACAAATCGCCATTGCTCCTCGCCGTCGGGACATTCCTGCTCATCGCGGTCGCACTGACCGGATTCAGTTTCTGGAAAAACCACCGATGGAACCAGGCGATTGCTCTCCTTGGAGAGGAACCCGGCTTTGTTGTGCTGGAGCACGATCACTCGACCTGGGACCGCGATTCGCTCTCGATTTTACGTGACCCACTCGCCGCGACAGTCGAGTCGATGAAAGCTGATAGCGCTCTCAAACCGATCTCAAAAGCCGACTGGACCAATTTTGCCTACCTCTCCGGCGAACCTGTCTTCACCAAGCGCAGGGATGAGGCTCGCAGAGTCGCACTCAAGTCTGCTCTGCCCGACATGGTTGATCAACGAGTCGGTCTGCAGATGACTGATTGGTTCGAGAGATCGCCAGATGTCACGGCATGGCGTCGCCAGATCGAAGTTCGTACCCGCCGCGCTGAAACCACCGCTCTGCGGCTGATCCAGGCCAACCTGAACAAGCGTCTGGGAGACGAAATCGCATCGCGTCTCGAATTGAGCGTCAGCGATGATGGCTGGATCCTCGGTGGCTCTCTCCCACCCGAGTCACTTCGCATCCTCCAATCGGAGACCGCCGCAATTTTCGGAACAAAAACCGTCGATTTCTCCAAGGTCTCAGTGATGGAGGTAAGTGCTCTTGCCGAGCTCGCCAGTGTGATCGAGAGCATCCCTCTCCTCTATCAGGCTGAGTCAACCGAGCTCTCTTCTCGCGGACGGCTAAATCTCGAACGGCTTAACCGGCATCTTTGGCACTACACCAATCTCGCAAGAGAAGCTGGGCAAGGCCTTCCCCAGCTCGTCCTCAGTGCGACGCGAGGTTCCGACCGCGAAACAGCGCTGACCTACAGCCACCTCACCAAGCTCCGCATGAATGCCCTGATCAAGCATTTCGAAGACACCGGCTTGAGTGCAGTCTGGCCAGTTTTCGTTTCTCACGAGGAGAACAGCAAGAGCGGGCCGCACGGCATTTTCCTTTTCGTCAACCACCCGGACCAGCCATGACTCTTCAGAAAAAAATCTGCATGCTGGGGAGCTTCGGGGTTGGCAAGACCAGTCTCGTTTCTCAGTTCGTCCACTCCATTTTCTCGGAGAAATATCTTTCGACGATCGGGGTCAAAATCGACAAAAAAGTGGTCCCGCTCGCGCGCGATCGCGACGTCAACCTGATCCTCTGGGATCTCGCCGGCGACGACCATTTCGATCGGTTGAAATCGAGCTATTTGAAAGGCTCCAGTGGATTCCTCCTCGTTGTCGACGGCTGTCGCCGGGAGACCCTCACCGTGGCAGAGGGAATCGTCGAACGCGAGTCCGAGAGCCTCGGAGGTCTCCCCTTCGTCTGCGTGATCAACAAAGCTGATCTCGAAGTGGATTGGGAAGTGCAACCGGAAGACATCGCCCGCCTCCGCGCCAAAGGCTGGGAAGTGGTTGCTCTCTCGGCGAGCTGGAAAGACCAGGTCGATGATCTTTTCACCCGATTCGCAGCCCGCATCACCCGAAGTAGCGCAGCTACGGCGCAACCGGCGACTCTCGCTCGATGAAGGCGCTAGCGACATCAGCCCCCCTGCTCGACTCGCTCGACTTTGCCGTTTTCAATCCGATTGGGGACAATCGACTCAAGCTCATCGGCAACCCGCCAAAGTGGCTCGCTTCTCATTTCGAAGGTTGGGATGCGGAGAACCAAGTTCTGGAAGTGGAGAGTTTTTCGTCTTTCGAAGCATTCATCGAAGCCGATTTTTCCGAAGAGGAAAACGCACGCCTCATTATTGACGAATCATTCGGATTTGAGCGCCGCTTCATTGGCGAGATTTCCCGTCACCTTGTCGAGGGACGTCCGGTCTACATCGTGCGGCCAGCTGATGAACTCGACGCGGCAACTCACGACGAAGTCCGTGCCCTCCGCGAGAGCGCGCTTGATAACTCGACCTTCGGAGCGAGCAAACGGCGTAAGGAAAACAAAAAGCCACTCGCCGAGAGCATCCCCGCATTTCCCGAAAGCACCCCGCGGATACTCGAGCTCGTCGCGGAATCGACCGGTGATGCTCTGCTGGTATTCGGCCGCAATAACGAGCTACTCCTCGCTAATAGCACCGCCCAGGAACTCTTTCCGAGGATAGCCGAAGCGAAGGCTGAGTCGCTTTCACAGCGTTCTCAGGAAAAGCCGCTCGACTCCCTGGATCGACTGCAAGACATCTTCAAAGATGCCGTCGCCTCTCGAGCCGAGCTCGAAACCGCATTCTCTCGACTGCGCCAAGGCCTCGGGGAAAGTCTCACGATGCGATGGCGATTTTCAGCTCCCTACCCACATCAACGAATCGTTCGAGTCGACCCGGTTGAGCAAACCAGCGGACCGTTCGACGGGATGGTCTGGAATTTTTCGGTTGCTGAAAAATATGTCACCGACGATGCGGCACTCAACGATGCCGAACGCTTCGAAGCTGTTGGTCGCTTTGCCGGCGGCATAGCTCACGATTTTAACAATCTACTCGCGATCGTAATCGGCAATCTCAACGAGCTTCAATCCGACTCCATCCTCGCGGAAAACCCAGATGCCAAGCCATCGCTTGAAATGGCCTCTCAGGCGGCTGCGAAAGCCACCACCCTGATTCAGCAGCTCCTCGGATACTCCAAGCTGACTCGTCTCGAAAAAGAGAAAATCGCGGTCAACGGTGTGATCAACTCCGCCTGGATCGACTATCAGACTTCTCTCTCGGACACGCCGCCTCGACTCCAGTGTCGCCTCAATTCTGATCTCTGGGAAGTCGAAGCTGACCCAGTCCAGCTCGCCAAGGTTATTGAATCAATCCTCGAAAACGCCGACCTCGCGTCGGAGCCCGGCGACACCATAGAAATTACGGCCCGCAACTTTGTGCTCTCTGACCCTGGCCTCGCCGAGGTCATTGGCTGCGCTCCAAATCACTATGTCGTTATCTCAATCGCGGACCATGGCTGCGGAATGAACGATGACGTCCGCCGACACATCTTCGATCCCTTTTTCACCACTCGCGACACCGGCGCAGGGAGCGGACTCGGTCTGTCGAATGCACTCGGGGTGATGCACCAACACGACGGCAATATCACCTGCACCTCGGCCGAGGGAGAGGGCACGACCGTTAATCTCTACTTACCTCGGGCTCGGCGCGCCATTCGTGACGACGAACTGAGACCCGCCCCGGGGCGAAACGCTGCTGCAGCCGAAGAGCCGATCATCCTGGTGGTCGATGACGAGGAACTGCTTCGAAATCTCGTGTGCACGACCCTCAAGCGCAATGGCTATCGCCCCCTTAAGGCAGCCAATGGCCTCGAAGCTCTGCAGATCATTAAGAAACAGCGCGACCGAATCATGGCCGTGACCTTGGACCTTGCGATGCCGACCATGACCGGGACCGAGACCTTTCGCGAAATGAATGCCGCCGGGATTGACATTCCCGTCGTTATCGGCAGCGGCTTTCTCGTCGACACCGATGCATTTGTCGCCGAGACGGGCGGTAAGCCCTATGCCATTTTTTCGAAACCCTACCAACTCACGGATCTGCTCGGGACAATCAATGACATCCGTGACACGCATCGACTTGCCCTCTCAAGTTGATTGACGGGCGCACGGCCGTAGCCGCGCCTGCCAGAACGGGGCCGTAACCGCGCTTCCCAAAGCGGAGCCGTAGCCGCGCTTGCCAAAGCGGGGCCGTAGCCGCGCTTGCCAAAGCGGGGCCATTAAAAGTAAACGCCATCCGCAGTCATATTTTGCAAATGCGGCCACCTCTGCGCACCGCCTTTTCACAGACTTTTCTCCCCCGATTCGTCTCCCCTTCACAATCGCCGGGCACGGTCTGGGGTGATGACGACTCACCTATCGAACACCAATACCCTCCCGAGAACCGCGCGCGGCCTCCTCACGTTGCGTGAATGGACCTGGCTGGGATCGCGCCAGCTCGCTGCCTGCCTCTTTGGAATCGCGATGCTGGCCGGATTGATGATGACCCGAAACTGGGCGGCCGATTCCGATCTCGCTCGATCTGACTTTCTCTTTCTTTACGCACTCTGTTTGCAGATCGCCCTGCTCCTCTTCCGTCTCGAACACCGCTCCGAAGTGATCGTCATTTTCGCCTTCCACCTACTCGCTACGGGGATGGAATTCTTCAAAACCAGCCCCGAGATCGGATCGTGGCGTTACCCGGATCAGGATGTGCTTTTCCGCGTCTATCAGGTGCCCCTTTTTGCCGGATTCCTCTACAGCTCAGTCGGCAGCTACATTGCGAGAGCCTGGCGTTTACTCGACCTGCGCTTCACTCACTACCCTCCGGTCTGGGCGACGGTCTCTGTTGCGGTATTGGCCTACGCCAATTTTTTCACCCACCACTTCACCATCGACATACGCTGGTTTCTGATCATTGCCTCGTTCCTTCTTTTCGCCCGGACCCAGGTCTATTTCCGAACCGGAAATCAGTATCGTCACGCACCACTGCTGCTCGGTCTCCTCGGCCTCTCTTTCGCTATCTACCTCGCCGAAAATATCGGCACCTTTGCCGAAGCCTGGGTCTACCCCGATCAGGAGTCTGGCTGGAAACCCGTTGGGCTCGGGAAATTCTGGGCCTGGTATCTCTTGATGTTACTCAGCTTCGTGCTGGTCTCACTGGTCGCAAAACCGCGGAGCGCCGAACAAGTTCGCAGCTGAACTTCACCGGAAAATGTCATTGTGAAGCTCCACGGTTCCCAGCAGGCTCTGGGCAATGATTCTTTCCTCACCTCTCGCTCTAGGTGCCCTCGGTCCACAGGAGATCATCTTGATCTTCCTGGTCCTTTTTCTACTCGTGATCCCGCTTCTGGTCGTGTTTCTGGTGGTCAAGCTCCTCAGGAAAAAACCTCCCACTCCCAGCCAGCAGCAACCGCCGATGACAAGACCGTCTCCAGAATCGAGGCTTGCCGAAATCGAGCGACTCAAGGCTGCGGGAGTCATCAGCGAGCAGGAATACCAAACGAAGCGAGCTGAAATCCTCGCAGAGATCTGAGTGTCCTTGTTCGGATCACATAAATTTGTGCACCAGCCGGTCGTAGAGCCGGTCGCCGAGCAGGCGTCGCGCGATGATGATCGATCGGGCAAAGCGGCCCACCGCGTAGCGAGGCTTCGGGCGCCGGTTCGTCTCGACCAATTTCACGAGCAAGTCAGCAACGCACTCCGGTGGTGAGCTGAAACCGCCGTCGAAGGTCTTCCGGATCGTATCCGCCATCCGGTTAGCGATTCGTTCGTAGGGCCCACCAGCCGATCGCTCAACCAGCGGACCGATCGCCACTTCGCAAAACTCAGTCCCAATTGCACCCGGGGCGACGAGGACGCTATCGATCCCAAAGGGTGCCACCTCGATTCGTAGACAATCCGCCCAGCCCTCAATCGCATGTTTGCTCGCGTGATACCAGGCGCCCAGTGGGGTGTAGGTCTTGCCTCCCATGGAGCCGAGGTGGATCAGCCGCCCAGACCCGCGCTGCCTCATTCCGGGCAGAAGCAAACCAGTGAGTTGAGATGGCCCTAACACATTGACCTCAAATTGCTCCGCCGCTTCGTCTGGTGTGACATCTTCGATTGCCCCGTAAACGCCAAAGCCGGCATTGTTGATGAGGCAGTCGACTTCCCCGAGCGTTTCACCAGCTGCTTGTGCAAAAGCCGCGATTGACTCTGCATCACGCAGATCGAGCGGCAGCACGGTCACCCCGAGTTCCGCAAGCGGAGCGAGCCGGTCGAGACGACGCGCCCCGGCGACCACCCGATGGCCTCGCTGGGAGAGCTTCTCGGCGGTTACGTAGCCGATTCCAGCGGAGGCACCAGTGAGAACTACAGAGCGGCTGCGAAGATCTGTTTCCGTGTGCGTGTCACTCATTGGTGCGTTGGAGATCGAGTCCGAAACACCGGCTACTCGGCGTTGGCCTGATCGATGAGAGAGAGAATCTCAGGATGATCACGAAACAGAAATATCGCATCGAAATCAGATAGCGGTTCCAGCCTCTCGGGGCTATTCAGAATCTCAAATAGCTTTTCAGCCCGCTCCTTACTGAACTGATAGCGTAACAGCAGGGAAACCGCCTTCCTGCCAGTAGGCGATTCAATGCCGTGTGTTCTCAGGATCTCCAGCAGCTCTTCAAACACATCGGCGGGGAGCACTACATTCTGATCAGCCGCTGCGAGATGACCCTTTATTCTAAGGATCGGCTGGAGCGATTCCCGTTTCCAGAGAGCTTTCAACTGTGTGCTGAGTTCCGGGACCTCCTGCCGGATCAAAACATCGAGGGTCTGAGCGAGAGAGGCCTCGTCGTCGCTGT
>JBCCBR010000009.1:0-20013 GCA_039033935.1 Verrucomicrobiota bacterium | reverse complement strand
CGGGCACACCCGCTCCTGAGATCTCGAGCAGGGTAGCCGATAGGTCGAACATCTCGACCAGGCCTTCCGCAACCTGGCCTGCTCGAACCTCACCAGGCCAGCGCATGATCAGAGGTACTTTGATAAGACCTTCGTAAAAACGGCAGCCCTTGTAGATCAAGCCATGGTCCCCGAGAGTTTCTCCGTGGTCACTCGTGAAGACCACCAGGGTATTTGCCGACTGACCAGTTGCGTCCAAGGCGGCCAGGACTCGGGCGAACTGATCGTCGATCAATTCGATCATTGCGTAATAGAGCGCTTGCTTGTCGCGGGCGGCATGCTCGTCGGGAGTTCTCACTTCGTTCTGAAAATCAACCTGGGCAAGACGCCGCTGCGTCTCAAGATCGGTCGTTTCAAAATGAGGTCCGGGCATATCCGCCGCATTATATTTATCAGCATAGGCCCTTGGGGGAATAAACGGAGGATGGGGGTCGTAAATGTTCACCGTCAAAAACCAGGGCTGATTCTGCGGGCGTGATTGAGAGAGAAACTCAATCGCTCGCTCACAACCCCATGTCGTCTGATGCAGCTCAGCCGGAACTCGGTCCTCGCTTTCGCGGAGCGCGTTGAGATCCCCCCCGCGCTCGCGGACCCAGTCGGCATAGTCATGGCCGACTTCCCAGTCATCGCGAGGCGCGTGACTGAACTTCCACCAGCGATAACCATCATCAAGCCTTGGCTCGGTGCGACGACCCGAGCTGGTGAGGTGAAACTTGCCAACGTTACCGCAGTCGTAGCCCTGATCTGAGATTAGCTTTGAGACAAGCGGAGGTGCCTCGACCGGGAAGGTGCCATTTCCATTCCGGCAATTGTGAAGTCGGCTCGGATAGAGCCCGGTCATGAAGCTCGATCGGCTTGGTGTGCAAATCGGGCTCTGCACATAGCAGTTGGTAAAGGCAGTTCCCTCACGGACCAGTTGGTCGAGCGTTGGTGTGCAGATATGAGGGTTTCCCAGAGCACCAACTGTGTCAAAGCGCTGCTGATCCGTACAAAACCAAAGGATGTTCGGGCGGCCATTCATCGAACACTATGCGCTCAGGAAAGACACCTTCAAATGCTTCCCGGCCGCTTACCTTTAACCGTTTCCCTCGCGACGGTCTTCACCTAGCAGATCATACTGGCCCGCGACCTTCTCTGCAATGCAGCCATCGATCATGGTGAGCCACTCTTCGAAATGGCGACTCGCTTTGTGGGAAGCAAAGGCCTCCGCATCTCGATAAACCTCATAGATCGCAAATCTCTCTGGGTCTTCACGATGGCGCGACCATTCCCATTTGAGACAGCCGGGTTCCTGTCGTGATCCGGCTGCATTGTGATTGAGAGCATCGATGAGACTCTCGGCTTTCCCAGGGACTGCAATAATGGTCACGACAACGGCTAACATGGGTGCCGATACAAGTTTCCCATTCTCATTTCAACTGCCAATTTGGTAAACCGTCCACTCGCTTGGAAGCCGCCTCGGTGACCTGATCCAAGTCATGCCAGCCTCAAGGTGACTCACTCGGATCGCTTCAGTTTTCCCCAAACTACCGGACCGATCACCAGAATCGCGGTCAGGGAGAAAATCGTGATTGAGAAGGCACTGATGCGGCCATCGCCAATCGCGATCGCCTTGACCAGATTGCTCTCAGCAAGAGGTAGCAAAACAAAGCCGAGAACAAGAGGTGCCAGCGGGACTCGCCATCGGTTGAGGATCATTCCAAGCACACCGCAGCCAACCATCACCCAGACATCAAACATTCGATTGGCGAAGGCGTAGCTGCCAACCACACAGCAGACAAGGATCAGCGGAGCCAACACCCAACTCGGTATTCGAGTGATCCGATAGATCCAGCCGAGACCGAGCAGCATCGCTGCAACCATCACTCCATTTGCGATGAGATAGCTCCAGCTGATCGCCGATACGATCTCACTGCTGTTTTCAAACAAGAGCGGCCCTGGCTGGAGACCATGGATCACAAAGGCCCCTAAGAGGATTGCATCAATCACACTCCCGGGAATTCCCAGCGCCACCAACGGGACAAGCGCGCCGCCGACTGTGGCATTATTGGCAGCCTCACTCGCGATCACCCCGGAATCGGCACCGGTTCCGAAACGATCGCGGTCTTTCGCGGTTGTTCTCGCCGCACCATAAGCAAGCAACGAACCAATATTGGCACCGATGCCTGGTAGCACACCGACAAAGCTGCCGATCGCTGAGGAGCGAATCAAATTACCGATCTGGCCCCGCCATTGCGAGAGAGTTGGGAAACGCCCCCCCGAGCGTTCCAGGCGGTCGACCTTTTTGTTGATCGAAAAGATCAGGCGCATCGCCTCCGGCAGGGCGAAAAGCCCGATGAGAACCGGTAGTTGCTTCAACCCATCCCCAAGCGCAGGGGCACCCATCGTCAGTCGCGTTTGCCCAGTCGCCGGATCGACCCCCGGAAGAGCAAGCAGGAGCCCAAGCGCGAGGCTTAACAACCCGGCAAGGCGATTACCCTGAGTGATCGAAACCACCAACCCAAAGGCCATCACCACCAGAGCAAAATAATCAATCGGCCCGAGCGCCAATGACCAGCGCGCCAAGGGGCGAGCGAGACCGACTAACACCCCCCAAGCAAAAACTCCCCCGACCAGGGACGCTACGATCCCAAGCCCCAGCGCCCGGCGTGGCGCTCCCTTTGCTGCCATCGGGTAGGCGTCCAGCGTCGTCATGATTGACGAAGGAGTTCCGGGAATCTTCAACAGGGTAGCGGTGATCAATCCTCCACTAACCGATCCGACATACATCGACACGAGAAGGGCCATGGCTGATGCAGGCTCCATCCCAAAAGTCATCGGAATGGCAAGAGCAATTACCATGGCACCCGTCAGGCCGGGCACGGCTCCGACGAGTAGTCCCAACACCGTGCCCACAACAATCCAAGGCAGCAGCTCGATTGTCATGGCAGGTCGATCAGGAGAACCCCTTTAAAAACCCAGGCCAACGAAGCAGCTACGACCGAAGCAACTGCAAGTGACCAGACCAGTTGGTTCCTGCTGAACCGACAAAGAGACAGAAAACCCACTAACAGAAATACAAATGTAAGCCATCCGTAGGGCAGCACCCGAAACTGAATCGCTAACAGGTATCCAAGCAAAAGACCGATGATCAAGGATGGCTTCCTCCATTCGTTGAAATGAGCCGTTTCTTGGGACTGCTTCGATTGGGCCCTGAATCTCTTGAGGGCAAAAATCAAAAGCACGCAGCAGAAAAAACCAAAAGCCACCGGCACAATCGGCAGGGCTCTGACATCGGTGATAGCCTGATCCCCGACAGCTCGATACCTCGACCCAGTTTCGTCAATCAATTGATCCAGCTCCGCCCCGGTCTTGAAAACCGGATCAATCCCCAGCTCCCGATACCGCTCCACTACGAATGGCGTTCTGATCGCTTTCCCCAAAGAAGCCGCTAGCCATTCGACCTCCGCGGCTGGGGTACCGGCCGGAGCCCACCAAAACTGAGTGGTCCCGCCGATTAGGTCGTAGCCCTGCTCCCGTGCCGTCGCGAGATCGGGGACGAGTTCATGGCGATGCGGCCCGAGGTAGGCCAAACCGCGCAGCCCATCGGGTTGGTCATCGGATTGTTGGAATTCACGAAACTCAGAGAGAGAGAAAACTGAGAGGTCGACGTGTCCGCCGACCAACCGTGCGTAGCGCTCTGCGCCTCCCCCGAGAGGGACAAATTGAAAGCTCGCCCCTTCCCTCTGAGCTTCAATCAATCGACCGATGAATTCGCTGGGTGCACCAAGATTGCCCCCATAAAGAATCGGCTCAGCAGAATCAGCCGCCAGTGCGAGGGGCTCGGCCAGACCCGACCAATCTCGACCCGGCCCTGTCGCCACGACCGTCCCAGAGAATCCGGTCGATGCCACCGGCGCAAAGGCTTCCGGGCCGTAGGTGACGGCCCCGGCGAGACGAGCGGTGAAGATTCCATCGTGCAGATTCAGCAAAGTGTAGCCATCTGGTCTCGCCTGCCTGACCCGGCGACTGCCAATGGTGCCGCCCACGCCAGGAACGTTGACAATAACCCAGGGATGAGAAGAAACCCCGCTGCGGCGCATTCCTTCCTGAAGGATTCGCGCGGTCGTGTCGCTGGCACCTCCCGAACCAAAAGGGACGATCACCTTGATTGGCTTACGGGGAAAAGCTTCATCGCAAAGCGCTGGTGAAGCCCAGAGAAATAACCACACAACCCATCGCAACATCGGCTCAGTAAACCTGCCGAGACTGAGACAGGACAAGCAGAAATTTCCGACGGGTTTTTGCCAACCCGTAGCCGAACTCGCAAGAGTTTGGCCCGATTTCGGTGATTCCGTCCGATGATGGTGCCACCAAAAGATCGGCTGCACGGACATCGGCGGACGATCGAGGACGATCGTCCCTACCCGTAGCTGAACTCGCAAGAGTTTGGCCCGGTTTCAGTGAATCCGTCCGATGATGGTGCCACTGAAAGATCGGCGGCATGTACATCAGCGGACGATCGAGGACGATCGTCCCTACCCTGGGCCCAATGCCTTGCCTATCGCCCCAAAAGGCGGCTTTTCCTTTTTTGATCACACTGACACAAAAAAAGCACCTCTCGAAGAGGTGCCTTTTCTCAGGAGCGAACTCCCAAAGTGGTTTTCAGAGCCGATCACTCTTCACCCGCTTCATCGATCACTTCGCCGACGGCGTAGCGGACGAATCGGGTGATCTTGAGATCATCTCCCGCTCCTTTTGCAGTCTCCGCTAGGAGATCGGCGATTGTCTTGTCGCCGTCTTTGACGAATGCCTGCTCGAGGAGACACTGCTGGCTGTAAAACTTGCCCATTTTGCCATCGATAATCCGATCGATCACATTTGCGGGCTTATCCTTCATCTGCTCGCGAAAGATATCGCGCTCAGCCTCGACCAGTTCAGAAGGCACCTCGTCGCGCTCGATGCAGAGCGGGGATGAGGCCGCAATGTGGAGGGTGAGATCTTTAACGAAATTCAGGAAGTTCTCGTCTTTCGAAGTCGCCGCTTTCCCGGCACTCACCTCAACAAGAACGCCCACGCGGCCCTGCATGTGGATGTAAGAAGCAACCACGCCCTCACCATCGAGCGTGAACTTGGTGTAGCGGGTCAGGCCCATGTTCTCGCCAAGTTCACCAACTTTCGCCTTGATGAATTCGCTGAGGGTCTGCTTCTCATCGTTGCTGTAAGGCTGAGCGAGCAGCTTTTCGAGATCCTCAGGATCATCAGTCGCAGAGATGTGATCGAGAATGTTTTCGACGAAAGCCCGGAAGTTATCGTTCTTGGCGACAAAGTCGGTCTCGCAATTGACTTCGACAAGCACGCCTGATTTGTGATCGGTGATCCGCGAAGCGATGACGCCCTCTTTAGCGGCGCGTCCTGCCTTTTTCTCAGCGTCGGCGATCCCCTTTTTCCTGAGGATTGTTTCTGCCTCTGTGATGTCTCCACCAGCCTCTGCGAGAGCTGCTTTACAATCCATCATGCCCGCGTTGGTCTTGTCGCGGAGGGTCTTGATCAATGCCACTGTGATTTCTGCCATGGGTATTTTTCTGGGTTAAATGTCTTTAGGAAGTGTGTCCGGAGCGGATCTCGGTAGTGCCGAGTCGCCCTCAGTAGACGGCTCTCTCGTGTCCAGGGTGTTGGAACGCCAGCCGGAGCTTGTGAAAAAAACGATCCTTTAGCGTTTCGTCACCGCGAGGACTGGATCGATGACGTTTTTCAGAACGATCCGAATCGAGCGGATCGCGTCGTCGTTTGAAACGACCGGATAGTCGATCAAATCAGGATCGGCATTGGAATCAACCATTGCGACGATGGGGATATGCAGCTTACGAGCTTCGCGCACCGCGTTGTATTCCCGCGCCGAATCGACAATGACCAATGCATCGGGAAGCCGCTCCATCTTGCGCACCCCCGAAAGACGGAGATGGAGTTTGCCTTTCTCTCGATTGAGCGAGGCGATCTCCTTCTTGCTCATTTTTTTGAAGTCAGGAGACTTCTGGAGATTTTCGAGATATTCCATCCGACCGACACTGCGGCGAACCGTCTCGATGTTGGTGAGCGTGCCACCGAGCCAGCGGTGATTGATGTAAAATTGACCGGTTGCCTCAGCTGCCTCACGCACCGCATCCTGCGCCTGGCGCTTGCAGCCCACGAAAAGGATTTTTTTGCCGCTTTTCGCCAGATCAGCGAGAAAGTTCCCAGCGGAGTCGATCTGTTCGACGGTGCGCTCCAGATTGATGAGGTGGACTCCTTGCTTCGACCCGAGAATGTAGGGCCTCATTTTGGGATTCCACTTCCGGGCCTGGTGACCGAAGTGGACTCCGGCTTCGACGAGATCAGTAATGAGTTCGGTAGACATGATGTCAGTGATTGCCTTTTCGCAGGCAGATCGGATGAGTTGTGAGGTGTCGCGTGGTTTTGTTGCCAACGGGAACAGAATCAAACGATTCGGAACGACCTCACGGGTGGTTTTATAAGCACGACACACGTTGGCGGGCGGCCACTAACGAGCTAATTGCGTAGATTTCAAGGCGAGATTTCAAAGTCGGCCCCAGGAGGCCACCCTCAAACTCAGTTCAAGCCATGGATCCAGTCAGTCAGGGAGTTGTTGGTGCCATCGCCGCCGCGTCTGTCTCCAGTGAGAAGCGCCGCAACGATCTCCGCTACGCCACGCTCGCCGGCTGGCTCGGCGGGCTTCTCCCAGACGCCGACATCTTCATCCGATCGGCGGAGGATCCGCTGCTCAACATCGAATACCACCGTCACTTCTCCCATTCCTTCGCTTTCATCCCGATTGGCGGACTGATTGTTGCGGGGTTTTTGTGGCTGTTTCTCAGAAAATCGATCGGTTTTCGTCGCCTTCTTGTTTTCTCTACCCTCGGCTACGCGACCGCCGGGCTTCTCGACGCCTGCACCAGCTACGGCACCCAGCTACTCTGGCCGATCTCCGACCAGAGGATCGCCTGGAACATCATCTCCATTATTGACCCGATCTTCACCCTCACCCTCGTGATCCTCTCCGTGATTGCCCTGTTTCGACAGCGAGCGATCCTCCCGAGAATATCAGTCGGCTTTGCTCTCGCTTATCTCTCTCTCTGCGTCGTCCAGAATCGAAGAGCCAGCGCGGTGCAGGCCGATCTCGTTGCCTCCCGGGAGCACACCGAGCTCGTTGAAATGGCGACGGTGAAGCCATCGCTCGGCAACCTCCTGCTCTGGCGCAGCATCTATAGGGTCGATGGCGAATTTCACATCGACGCTATCCGGGTCGGCCTCGGGAGTGGCAAGGTCTTCGAGGGCGAGCAGGTCGAGGCTTACGACCTCGATGAACTCCGGCGTGGCCTCGATCCCTACAGCACACTCGCCGATGACCTCGGACGCTTTGCCCATTTTTCCTCCGGCTATCTCGGCCCTCACCCGACAGAGCCGAATGTCGTTGCCGATCTCCGCTATGCGATGGCTCCCCACTCGGCCCATCCGCTCTGGGGAATTCAAATCGATCGCGAGAACCCCGACCAGCACGTCGCCTTCGACAACTTCCGGGATCAGGCAGACCGGGAAGGGTCTGAATTTTTGCGCATGCTGAGGGGCAATCCCCCAGCCCCTGAATCGAGCGAAGAGCAGCGCTGAGAGACCCTCAAAAGGACGAACCAGTCGGATTGCAGCTTACTCAGAGGCCGACGAGATAGATCGGCAAAAAGGCGGTGGCGGGGGTCTTTCGCCAGTCTCCCCGAGTTTGGAATCACAAAAATCGAAAAGAACTTGGTAACCTTTTTTGAGAGACGGTGAAGAAGAGATTGAAGCCGCTACCAACACAAACCTGGCAGCTCATTTTAATCTCACTGACAACTACCTTATTTCATGAAAACACTGCTCTTCGCTGCAATCGCTACCGCCCTTACCACATTCGCTGCAACTGCGAATGACTACTTCGTCGATATCGCAAATCGCTCCGGATTCGACGTCCACCGCATCTTCGTCAGCCCGGAATCTTCCGAAGTCTGGGAAGAAGACGTTCTCGGCCGCTACGAGATTCTCGAAAATGGCGAGACCATCCGCGTGACTCTGAGCGGTTACTCGAACCCTTTCTTCGACATTCGCCTCGTCGATGAGGATGGTGACACGCACACCTTCTGGGATGTGAATGTCTCTCGTCGCGACATCTGCGCAACACGCGCCACATTTGACTGATTTCAAGGCACCTTCCAAAAGCTCGAACCGCTGAAAGGGCGGGGCTTCGGCCCCGCCCTTTTTACGTCGCGTTCACGATGACTCAGCCAAATGAAGTCTCGTGGCCAAAACGATCAGGGACTTGGCTTGTAATGCTGAGCCGCGAGCGCAGCTGCGCCGCGGGCACCGGTGAACTCCCCTGCCGAGACAAATTCAATCGGAGGACATGCGGTGAAGTGGTTGCCGCGAGAAAGCTCTGTCGCCTCTCGGACGCGCTGCAAGTAGGGTTCACCGATTGCATTAAACGCCCCGGCAATAACCACCTTCTCAGGATCCGCAATCTGGATGAGCCGGGCGAGCGTGTCTGCATGCATGTCGACGAGCGATTCGAGTTGAGCCAGAGCTTCGGATTCTCCCGCGCGACAATCCTTTACAAATCGGTTCCAGCGACGGACTGACGGCTTTCCATGATTGCCAAACTGCAAAACCGTGGCGGATCCTTCGAGCGTGGGCGACTTCGGACCGCCCCCCACTCTCCAATTCCGAATTTCCCCCGAGAGTTCATTCTGGCCGCGTAGCAGTTGCCCATTGCTGATAATCGCCGCCGAAATTCCGGTCCTGATCGATAGGCAGATGAGATGACTGGGCGAGTCGGGTTTGGAAAGCCAGTATTCACCGAGAGCAGTGGCACGAGTGTTGTTCTCGATATGGAGTACTGAAGGATCGAGCGACAGCTCCTTCAGGAGATCAACATCTTCCCACCCACGGATGTAGTCGTAGCCAACTGCAACACGAGCCGACTTGATGACCCGCCCCGGGGTGCCAATGCCGAATCCAAATATCGGGATGCTCGGGTCCTGGCTTCGAAAGTCTTTGATCTGCTCGCGGAGATAGTCAATGACCTCCTCACGGGTGGGCCGGGAGGAAAGCGAGATCTTTTTCTCGGCAACCGGCTGTTCCGCAAAATCAATCAATGACGCGTAAATCGCCCGTGCGTCGAAGTCGAAGCCTACAAATCGACCGTGCTCAGCGCAAAGCTCAAGAAAGCGGCGCGGTCGACCTGCTCGATCTCGCTCCTCGAGGCCTTTTTCTCGGAGAATACCTCGCTTAATTAGACTATCGACACGACGCCCCGCAGTGGACCGGGCGACCGCTAATTGATCAGCAAGATCTCGGCGCGAGATCTCGCTGCTGCGCCAAAGCTCCTGAATAATGAGGCTCTCAAGTGTCGCCGGGTCCATGCGCCGACAACCTCGCTCATTCTGTCGGTGCGTCCACTATTCGGGCAGCTCTTGGTCTTTGGTCTCGGGGAGAAAGAGGATGATGACAACTCCGAGGAGGAAGAGACCACTAAGACACGTCACCGCTACCGGAAGCTCGCCAAGAGCGGCTTTCAGACTTCCCGAGAAAATCAGGATCGGGGCAGCGAGGATTCGACCTGCATTAAAGCCCCAGCTCATCCCGGTCGCGCGAAGCCGATTGGGGAAAAGCTCAGGGAAATAGACCGCGTAGCCAGCATGCATCCCGAGAGTGAAAAAGCCAAATATTGGAAGCAGACAGGCAAGCACCACGTAGTTTGGTGGAAGAAAGCACACCACCGGCGTTATGATTACCGCCCCGATGTGAAAGAGTATGAATGCTCCTTTGCGCCCCATTCGAGCCGAGATAGGGCCAAACAAGACGAGCCCAAGCCCGCCTCCGATCGTTTGGATCACGCCATAAGCCAGCTTCGCCTGCTGAGCCGCGTCCTCGGCATCTACTCCATCAGCCTTCAGTCGCTCGGCAGCTATGCCCTGACCTGCTACTACCACGGACCAGAACGTGCCAAGCCCCACGGCGGCCAGCAACATAGCGCCGAGAGCCCGCCCTCGCCACGGAGCCGTTGTCAGCAGCTCAATGAGACTTCCCTGTTTCTCCTGACCTTTCGCGGCTGCCGCTCGTGCCTCCTTCCACTTCTCTGGTTCTTTTACCGAAACACGCACCCAAACAATGAGTAGTGCGGGAAGAACTCCAATCAGATAGGCATACTGCCAGTTCGTATTAACCAGGAACGCCGCCAAAGTCGCGAGCCAAGTCCCGATTACAGATGAAGCATGAAAGATGCTCGACGCATGAGCCCTTGCCTTCTTGGGAAAGACCTCGGCCACCAGTGTCGCCGCCACAGCCCATTCGCCTCCAACTCCCATCGCCACAAGGAAGCGGAGAACCACGACGTGCCATGGCTCGGTCGCAAAGTAAGTCAGCCCGGAAAACACCGAATACATCAGGATCGTGAGGATCATGATCGGCTTTCTCCCGTAGCGATCAGCAAGTGATCCGAAGAGAATTCCGCCGACTGTTCCCCCAATCAGAAAGGCACCGAGGAACCAGTCGCCGAGCCGCTCAATCATCCCTTCCGGAGCCTCGGGGCCGAGGATATCAGCCAGCATATCCCCGCGAGTCAGATTAAAAATCTGCCCTTCGTAGACATCGAAAATCCAGCCAGCCGAGGCGATGATGAGGATCAGCCACTCGTAGCGGGTGATGCCATGATACCATTTCTGATTTGTCTGCAGTGAATTGCTCATAAGTTCGTTTCCCAATCGGGCGTCAGCCAAAAAAATCTTACTCTTACTCGTAATCTTACTCTTACTCGCGAAACAGAATCACCCTCCGGCACAGTATCAAAAAACGAGACTCAACAGGGTATAGCCACCCGCATAACAGGGTTCCGTTCCGGACTCAACAGGGTATAGTCAGTGATCTAACAGGGTTTGATCGAAAGGGTCGAATAGCCGTTGCTCAATAGCAGGGTGATTCCCAAAACATCGAGTAAGAGTAAGATTACGATCACGAGTAAGAGGTATTCTGCGATGGAGGATGATTATGGGGTTGAGATAAAGATTAGGAGCAGGAGTTACTAATACCAAAGCTCGTATGGTTTGGTTTGGCCGGGTATCGCAACGGGATAACGACCCTCCGCATCCGGCTGGACCGGTGCCTCCGAATTGATATCGACTAGACTATCCGGGACCAGTTTCTGGTTGCTTGCGAGCGCGTCTTCCCACGTCACTGGTTGTCCCGAATAGTTCGACATGCGACCGATGATAGCGGTCATCGTGGCGATGGCACCACGCTCGGCTTCGGCGTGATCGAGGTTTTCCCGGATCGCTTTGAAAAGTGGGTAATGCTCGAGCTGATGGCCCTCTTCATTTTTCCGGAACCCCTTAGTCGCCTCATTCGGGCCGGTGATGGTGAACTGACGCTGCATCAGGTCTGCCCGTCCCAGAGTCCCGACTGCCGATTCGCTGATGTCGCGGTGACAACCCGGAATTTGACGAGCCTGGCTGTAGAGAAGCGTGCCGTCAGCATACTCGTACTCGACGAAGTGATGATCATAGATCTGCCCATTTTCCGGTGCGTTGCGGACTTCTCGCCCTCCCATCCCGCGCGCGATGATCGGATGCTGCTCATTCATCATCCAGTTGGCAATATCGAGATTGTGGACATGCTGCTCGACATTGTGGTCGCCCGAAAGCCAGGTGAAGTAATACCAGTTTTTGATCTGATATTCGAGCTCGGTCTCTCCTGGCAGCCTCGGCCTGCCGGGGCGGGATGAACCGTTCCAAAGTGCGCGCAACGTGCGGATCTCCCCGATCGCACCGTCCTGAATCCGTTTGATCCAATCCTGATAACCAGGCTGATGCCGCCGCTGAAGACCACAGCCGACCTTAAGACCTTTCGCTTTTGCGATCTTCGCTGACTCGATGACAAGTTTGATCCCGGCGACATCGGTCGCTACTGGCTTCTCCATGAAGACATGTTTTCCCTGGGCAACCGCCTCCGCGAAATGCTGAGGACGAAAACCAGGTGAGGTCGCCAGAATGACAACATCACTCTCGGCAATGACGCGCTTGTAACCCTCGAAGTCTGTATGGATCTGCTCTGGAGAGACTCGAATCCGGCCCGGTTTGTTTTCTTCCAAGACACGCAGGGCACGATCGGCGACCGGGCGGCTAATATCACAGACAGAGACCAGTTCGACCCCGTCATCTGCCGTCATCGCCTGATTCGCAGCCCCTGCGCCACGCCCGCCGCACCCGACAAGGCCAAGACGTAGCTTTTCGCTCCCATTCGCGGCGTGGACCGGCAGCGCCGAAGCGAGCGCAAGCGTGGAGGTCGCGGCACCAGCTGCACGGATGAAGTGGCGTCGAGAATCGTCAGGTGAATTCGTCGGGGAGTCGCTCATCGCAAATAGACTTATGCAAAGCAAAAGTTGATAACAGGAAAACAATTTTGTTGCAAACAGAATTAAAAAGATCTTTTCTCCTTGCGTGAGCGCGATCAATCAGGCCAAGGACGCCGATTTGGCATGGGCTGAGCACCTCATCTGGATGGAGGGTGGAGAGGCCCCAGAGCCTCGACCGAGAAACCAGCTCTGGATCGGAATAGCCCTCGCACTTGCAACTGCAGTCGTCGCTTGGGCGACCCGCGAAGCTGCCTCCCATCACTTCGCAGAAACTGCGCGCTGGCTCGACCCGGTGCTGATCGCGATGATGCTGGGTCTTTTCTGGGGATGGATCGACCGAGCGGGCCGTTTTCTTTCCGGGATGAACGCCGCGGTGCGTTGGTTTCTGCCAACAGGCATCGTCCTGCTCGGGGCGAGATTGGATGTTTTTGCGGTCGCAAAACTGGGCGCCCTTGGAGTCGCCGCCAGCCTCGTCGTGATTGGCTTCGCAGTAGGTCTGTCCCTCTGTCTCGGAAGGCTCTGGAGAGTGGATCGCAAGCTCGCGCTCCTACTTGGATTCGGCACCGGAATCTGCGGAGGCACTGCTATTGTCGCGATGGCACCACTCCTCAAGGCATCGCGGAGTGCGATCCTGCTCTGCGTCGCAGTCGTCACCCTGGTCGGATTTGTCCTCATGCTGGCACTACCGCTGATCGGCTCGCTCTTTGGCTGGGAACCGGCCCTGCTCGGGTGGGTCGCTGGTCTCGGCATCCAGCAAACACCCCAGGCAATCGCAGCTGGCTTTGCTTTCCACCTCGAATCCGGGGAAATCGCGACGCTAGCAAAACTCTCGCGCATTCTCTGGCTCGGCCCGCTTCTGATCGGGCTCGGCTGGTGGCTCGGACGAGGGGAAAGGTCGGGTCAGAAAGTGCTCCTCCGATCAAAGCGGTGGTATCAGATCATGCCGGGCTTCGTGCTCGGATTCGCCCTACTCGCCGGACTTGTCAGTATCGGCTGGATTCCAGAAGTAGCGCTCAGCTTTCGCCGTCTCGACTCACCGATCCAGATCAATCTATCTGCGGCCCTCGCATCCCTTTCAAGTTTTTGCCTGATCGTGGCAATGGTCGGGGTTGGGTATCAGACGAGACTCGATCAAATTCCACGCGAAGCGGGCCGAGCTCTCATGCTCGTCGCTTTGGTTTCGACAGCTTTGGTGGTCCTCATCACGCTGATCGCGCAACCGCTAATTGATGCTACCAGATGATCCCAACATTTCTTACATGACCGAGTTACCCAATGGTGTCCGTGTTAGGACCCCCAAACCCTCTGTGGAAGTGGCCTGGTTTTCCGCACTTTGTGGAGACGACTACGAATTTCTTGGCGTTCCCGACGGTAATCTGCGATCAAGTTATCAGCATTGTGGTGACATTGTCAGGCTCGCCGAAGGGCTTGGATATCAGAACATCCTTCTGCCTTCATCCTTCGTTGTCGGGCAGGAGCCCCTTCCTTTTGCCGCTGCGATGGCGGCGCAGACCACCTCCATCAATCAGCTGGTCGCGGTAAGGATGGGTGAGATCCACCCCCCGATGCTGGCGCGCCACCTCAGCACGATCGATCATATCGCAGAGGGGAGGCTCACTGTGAACATCATCTCTTCTGACCTACCCGGTGAAAAAGTCGATAGCGCGGCACGCTATGCGAGATCTCGGGAGGTCATCGAAATCCTGAAGCAATGCTGGATGGGGACCGAGGTGAGCTATGAGGGTGATTTTTACCAACTTCAAATCGGAACAACCGAGCCGGCACACCCCTACCAGCAAAACGGTGGCCCGCTGCTCTACTTCGGCGGTATTTCGCCCGGTGCCAAGGATCTCTGTGCCGAGCACTGCGACGTCTTTCTGATGTGGCCCGAAACCGAGGATCGTCTCCTCGCAACGATGCAGGAAATGAGTGGGCTCGCCGCAAACTACAATCGCGAAATCGATTTTGGTCTCCGCATTCACATGATTGTCCGGGAAACCGAAGAAGAGGCTCGCATCGCCGCCGATCGGCTCATCTCAAAACTCGATGCCGATACTGGTGCCGAGATCAAGGGCCGCGCCCAGGACAGTCAGTCCGCCGGTGTGCTGCGGCAGGATGCGCTTCGGGCCGAAGCCGAAGACGATTACATCGAGCCGCATGTCTGGTCTGGAGTCGGGCGAGCCCGCTCTGGCTGCGGCAGCGCGATTGTCGGCGATCCCGATCAGGTCTATCAAAAGCTTCAGCGCTACATCGCGATGGGGATCCGGTCCTTCATCTTTTCAGGCTACCCTCATCTCGACGAATGCGATCTGTTTGCGCGACACGTGCTGCCGAGGTTGGAGACGACCAAGCTAAACGTGGCTCAGGGACGGCTTCCGACGGAGACGCCGGTGACTCCGCTGACGTTTGGGCCGCGGCGGTGACAATGGGAGCGGATGCTCCGGGGAACCCTTTCCGCAGATTTTAAGGATTTCCGCAGATTGGTTGCCTTCCTACCCATTGGATACGCCGGACGATCTGTTATCCGACCTGTCTTGCCAAATCCGATGGGTAAGGGCGCGTTCAAAGCTGACGAGCCTCCGAATGCAAGCGTTGTATTGAGAGTGGGCAGAGTCCTCGTGATCTAGCCCGAGGCGAAAGTAGAGGTCGTGCTCCGGCGACACAGAGAAGGTAAAGGGTAGATTTAGGCCCAGACCTCTCAGCCGCGGAGCACCCACAGCGACGAGAAGCGCTTCCACAGAATCGAAAACTCCGTTCGAAAGGTCCTCAATTCCTTTCGCCACAAGTTCGTGACCCGGAAGATCGAAATGTTCGTCAAGATTCATAGGGATTGTGAGAGCTCACTAACCTCTTCCGCAAGCTGGCGATACTCAATCGAAGGATAGCGCGCAAAATCATCTTTCGAGAGAGATGCGAAGAGAGTAGCTAACAGGGGCTTTTCGACTAGGCCATGGGCTACCATCTGCTCGACGTCGAGGAGATCTTTTGCGTGCCGCCGCTCGAGTTTGGAGAGCGCTTGGGTGTAAAAATCGAAGTGGTAAAAATCAACGTCGTTGTGTGTGCAGATCTTGATGCACCTCTTTTTCCGCTCTGGTAGTGCGGGAACGAAATCATCGGGAGCAGCGAGCTCCACGTTGACTCGTAACTTGTCTTTCAGGCTCGGAATCGCGCTGAAAACTCCCGAGGGCTCTGGATCGAATTTCAGGTCAACATCGATGGTGGTTTCCCGCCAGTCGAAAAGCAGAGCGGACGCCCCGCCTGTAAGAAAGACAGTCCTGGGCGACTTCGCCACACGGCCGAGTTCTATCATGAAGCGATTTAGCTCCTCCGCGTCGAGCGGTTCACGCATCACTCACCATTGGGCGTGTCAGGAAACTTTTCACCCAAGGAATCAAACCAGCAGTGACTTCGAGCATTCATAGTGGTGATTCCTGAGGATTTCCGCAGATCGATTGTGGGAGAAATCTGCGAAAATCCGTGAAATCTGCGGATCGTCATAAGCTCAGACCTCGCTTCCGGGAGAAATTTGGTGGCCGGTTGCATCACCTTTGACGCACGCTTTCAAGAAAGGGGCGCGATCGGGTAATGCCAATGCCTGATTGCGCCCAAACCTTTTGACGCCATTGCTGGGAGACCCTCCTGAGCGGATCTTTAGATTCACCATGAAAGTTTCCTCGCCGCTGTTCCTTGCGTTGGTTGTGATTTCGATCGTGCTGGCGGTGTTAAACGCAGTTGCCCAGGATCAGATCGATATCCTTGGACAAGATCGCCCTGCTTTGATGCACTCTGTTCCGGTCGGGGAGCAGGCCGTTCGCCTTCGCGATATGGAGGGGCGCGAACTGGAGGCGGTGCTGGTTTCGGCGGTTGGCGAACAAATCACGCTAAAGCGCGCCTCAGACGGTCAGGAGTTCGAAGTGCCCATCGCCACGTTTGATTCAGAGTCACAGGGACTCATTGCGGGCTGGATTGACTCCGACCCAAGCGCTGTCGAATACACGATTGATTTTGAAGTCGAAAAGAAACAGGGCGAAACCAACAAGTTCGAAACCGCCTCCCGAATTTTCGAGACAGAGCAGTGGGGCTACACCGTGAGGTTGATGAATCGGTCCAGAAACGATCTAGCAGGGGCCGAGTTGGAATACCGCCTCATCTACAACGACCGAGTGCGCATTGTCAGAACTACCGCGACACCGGGTGATGGAGAGAATCAGCAGGAAGGCCAGTCCCTCGAGCTCCCCACTTTGATTACAAACGAGCAAATTGAATTCGAAACCCCAACGATACCGCTCGAAACTTATGAATATGAGCCGACTCGGGGCGAGCACGAGTATGCGCGTGATCTGATGGTCGGTATTTGGATTCGTGTCCTGAAGTCTGGCATTGTGTTATCGGAATTCAAAAGCAACGAAACGGCACTTGCTGACGTTTCATGGGATAACGAAAGCGAAACGGAGATCAAGATCGTGGATCGGTTCGGTGAAAACTTCGCCAAAGGCACTACCGCGTTGACCGACTAGTTCGCCTTAGTCGATCTGAATTTTCACCTTCTCAACCGAACCGGAGAACGGCGAAATCTCCCGCCTCGCAACGAGACCTCCACCGTCCCTTCCAATTTCAAGCCCGTCTTCTGGGTGGGATTCTAACAGAGGCTCGGCGATTTTTTCGACCTCGTCATCGTTTCCCACTCGGAGCGACAGACGATGTTTCTGTGCCCGGGCGTGGATCGTTAGCTTCTCCATATCTGAAGAAACTTCGGCGGAAGCCTGGTGAGTTCGATTTCCGGTTCGGGTCATGAAGTTGACGGCCCCATCTTCGATCCAGAGGACCCAGCCATGGGACGATCCACCCTGTGCAGCGATTACTCCCGACAACTCGGTTCCAACAACGGTCGCCTCAATCTGGAAAGCTTTGCCTTTCAAAGACGGGGCTTTATGGCCAGCCAGGCTGTCACCTCCACTAAGTCGAAACTGTGTCCTTGAGGAACCCGTGTCGGACTGCCACGACTTAAAGGGCAGAACTCCGGCCCGGTCAGCCCAGGTTTCATAAGCATCAGCGAGGCGACCGGCAATCTCAGTTTCCAATTCCGCCAGATTATTCATCTCGGTGCGATCGGCGACCATGTCATAGAGTTCCCACGGGGAGTTGACACCTTTGGCGACAAGTTTCCATCGACCATCGCGGACAGCGCGGTTCCCCTCGTGCTCGAAAAAGATGGGAGCGGAGCGATCCAGTTCGTTCCCCTCAAATACCGCTTTCAGAGAAACCCCCTCCATTGGCAGGATCTCCTGATCGGCATACTGGGTTGGATATTCGGCCCCGGCGAGATCCACCGCCGTGGCCATTAGATCGATGAGGTGGGTCGGCGCATCGTGCAGCAGACCCTCTGGCGTTTCGCGAAAGTCAGGCCCTGTCTTTGAAATACCCGCAGGCCATTGCACGATGAAAGGTGTCGCTGCCCCTCCTTCGTGGACCCAGTGTTTGTATTCTCGAAATGGGGTATTGGAAACATTTGCCCAGTTTAGCCCATAGCCGATTTGAGTCTCCGCAGGTCCGGGCATCACGCCGACTCCACGGCGAAGCGGGTAGCCGTCGCGCGACTGAGTCGGGATCATGTCGAACTGCAATTCATCTCGTCCCATCGGGGGGAGAGTGGGTTCACTAGGCCTTTCGAGCGGACCAACGCGCTGGTTACGGCCAAATTTCTCGGCGCATCCGCCATTGTCCTGAAAATAGCAAATCAGCGTATTATCCAGTCTCCCCGTAGTTTCGAGCGTCTCCAGAATCCTGCCAATTCCCTGGTCCATTCGATCAACCATTGCCGCATACACCTCCATGCAGGCGGACTCCCATTCCTTGTCTTCGACCTCATCCCAGTTACCGATCTGAGGTACTACTTCCCAATCGTCGGAGAGCAACTGCAGCTCCCGAAGTCGCTTTATCCGCGCTTCGCGGATCGGGCGGTAACCCTCATCGTATCGTCCCTCATACTTTTCAATGTCCTCAGGCAAAGCATGCATCGGCCAATGAGCGGCAGTGAACGCGACGTAAGCAAAAAACGGATCGTCGGGCTTTGCCGCATCGTGCTCTTCGATGTAGCGAATCGTGTTATCGACGATCGCATCGGTGTAGTACCAGGTGCCCTCTGCTTGATATTCAGGATCGTTGTCCGGAGTGATCAGTCTGTTCCCCCGAGTCAGTGAATTGGGGTCAAACAGGGAACCTGCACCATGAATTGTGCCATAGAAGCGGTCGAAGCCGCGCTGCAGAGGCCAATTATACTGATCGACTAACTCGGTCGCTTCGGTTTTCGGCGTGACGTGCCACTTCCCAATCATGTAGGTGCCATATCCGGCACCTTTGAGAACTTCGGCGAGAGTGACCGTGCGATTACTGAGATCACCGCGATACCCGTCCGATCCGTAGTCGCTCATCATGTGACCGATTCCCGCCTGGTGAGGGTAGACGCCTGTCAGTAAAGAAGCTCGGGTCGGGCAGCAGCGTCCTGTGTTGTAGAATTGGGTCAGCCGGAGGCCATTTTTTGCGATGGAATCGAGATGCGGAGTTTCGATCTCACTTCCGTAGCAGCCAATGTCGGAGTAACCCATGTCATCGGATAGGATGTAGATGATATTCGGCCTCGGGGCCGCGATCGTTCCGCTGAAAGTCAGCAGCCCAAACAATACTGAAATGGCAAGTGTCAGTCGCATCGGGAGTTTTTCGGTTGGGGTAAATGATAAGCGCTTTGCGAAGGAGCTGTTTTCGTTAGTGAATTTGTATCGAGCGAAAAACCTCCAGATCAGTAATTCCCTTGGCGGTCGAAACACTGGCTATCTTTTCAAGGTTTCCGTCCGTCTGGATCTCGTAAGCAATGATCTCGCCCGCTCCCGAGGCGGTCACTACCAGGTAGCGGCTGTCGGGAGTGACGGCGAGGCCCCAGGGGGTGTCAGCCGTTGGGACCGGTTTGAGGGCCATCGGCCGACCACCTTCGCCCAATTCAAAACCAGAGACGAAGTCGAACTCTTGATTGCTGCCGCGGATTCCTATGTAGATAAATCGCTTGTCCGGGGTGATGACGATATCCGAGGCGCTTCTGCCTGTTTCCGGAATATCTGGCCCGACCCCTACGACGCTTTCGCGAAAGGTCAGAAGACCACTGGCGCTGTCGCGCTCATAAACCGATACACCGAGGCCCTGCTCTTCGCTGAAGTAAACGAGGGGCAAATCAGGATGATAGACAAAGTGACGAGGTCCGGTCCCTTCGGGGGGCTCGGCATTGAGCGGATCAAGAGCGGTGATTTCACCTGAATCCTCATCAAACGCATATTGATAGAGCGCATTATGCTCTTTGACATAGGGGACGTAGAGATTCTTCCTATCGGGCGACAACCTGACACAGTGGGCCGTGGGCCGACCTTCATTGATCGCGACCAGAGACTCGACTTTAATCTTGCCATCCCCATCGAGCTGGTAGCCATCGAGTGTCCCTTCGCGGTAGTTGCTCGCAAAGAGAAATTTTCCCTCAGGATGGATCGCGATAAAGCCCAAACTCCTCGGTAACGTTT
>JBCCBR010000008.1:0-20172 GCA_039033935.1 Verrucomicrobiota bacterium | reverse complement strand
TCTTCGAAAGCAGCGCGCACCATCCCGACTGCGCGGCCGAGTGCCTCGCCAAACTTCTGCCCTACTGGCGCGAGGTCGAGCGCGTCGAGCTGCTCCAGCACAGGCAACAGCTGATCGGCGATTGGAAGACCGCCCCCTACGAAAAAGCCCTGAATCTTCTTAAAGAGCCCGTTCAGTATGTCGCTGGCACGGTCGAACGTCGCGGCCGCTTCGGTCATGATATCGGCCTGGCCTCCAAGCTGCGATCGAGCCTTCGACATCGCTTCGGTGTCGTCGAACAGCGCGACCATTTCTCCGCCAGAGCGGCCAAAGATCTGCATCGCTCGAGCGGCACGCTCGGTCGGATTTTCAATCGCGGCGATCGCTTGCGAGATGCGATCGAAGGTTTCAGCAGGGTCTCCCTGCATCAATGCTTCGGGAGACAGATTGAGCGCCTCGAAAGGTTCGGCCAGAGTGCCGCCGCGCTCAGCAGCTTCGACGATGGCGCGCTGCATCTTGTTGATGCTGGTCGCCATCTTCTCGGGCTGAATCCCGGCCTGCCGAAAAGCTTCCTCCAGCACCATCGCGTTGCCGGCCGAGGTCCCGATTTGCTGGGCGACGTCTGACATGCGTCCGCCGAGGTCAAAGGCCATTTTCAGGCCATCCCTCAACTCGACGAAAGCGTCTTCCCCGATCTTGCGCAGAGCACCTATCTGAATCTGAGCAAACGCGGCTCTCAGTGAATTACCAAGCCCACCAAACAACGCGCCTCCGAGACCGTTGCCGACTTTCGTCATGTCGGTCTTCATCCTGCCGGTGAGCTTTTTCGCTTCGGCAATCGACTTGCGAAATTTCTGGATCTCGAGATCCAGCTCAGCGGTGAGATCGGCCATGCCGAGGGCTGGAACGTCAACCGATCCGCTCAATCACTTTCCCGCAGCGGAGGCATCGCAGCCTGACGACGCGGATGCGATCGCTCTGGTAGCGAATCTCTGACTCCCACGCATGATGGCCGAGCCAGCAATGCAGCTTAAAACGGATTGTTCTTTTCGAGGGCACGATCTACCTGGCGTCTCAACGCATCGGCCCGGGCGTTCATCGCCATCTGCAGCCGCCGCTCCAGCCCCTTCTGGTCACTGGCGTAGCGGACCCGATTGCGAGCCTTGAGCCTGATGTGCTTGTCATTGTCCTCGATATCGATCGACCCTGGCGAAGCGTGCCGCCAGATCCAGGCGGGGGGCTTCCACCCGACTCGGGCAGCAGCGCGATTCCACCCCGCAGCGAGGGCCCCGACTTTGGCGACCTGCTTGCGGATGAAGGCATTGAGCTCGGCCGAGTAAACCCGACGCCGATCACCGACTCGACCGACGCGGCCTCTACTGTTGCGCTGTCGCTTGTGGACTGCTGCGAGATCGACGCTCTCAGCCTGCGCTTTGGGGACAGGGGCGAAGAGCTTGGAAATGTCGGACTTCACCGAGGCCTCGCCTTTTTTCTTGGCTGAGGTGCCTGAGGTGCTGGTCGAGCCCCGCTTTCCCGGGGGCGTCATCGTCGCAGCGTCTCGCACGAAAAGGCGCATCTGCTGCTTCATCACGTCGCTGAGATCGCGGCGCGAGCCAGCCATGAAGCGGGCCAGCTGCTTTTCAAATTTGGTGGTGTCGAGGCGGATCTCACTCATCACTCAAATCAATGTGCTCGGGCTCGAGAACGATCGCGCGGATGTCTTCGGCGCTGAGGCGAGGCAGGTAGCGCGGCGGCTTCACGGTCCAGACATAGGGATTGCCAAATTGGATGCAGTGATGATAGACGATCACGCGCGCGAGCGGCAACTGGTAGCGGATGAAGCGCTCGCTCCACCCATACTCGGCCGCCAAGCCCGAGAGCAGCAGCGCGCTCGAGCCTGGCTTCAGGAGTTTCCCGGGGGCGACTCCTCATCAGCATCGTTCGGCTTTTCTTTGACCTCAAAATCGACCGCCGCGATCTGCTCGCACATTTCACGAATTTTGCTGACGAGCTTCGGCAGAGCCTCCAGAGTCAAGCGGCCCTTCAATGCGAGCACACGGCGGCGCAGATCTTTCTCAAACTCACGGCGCTCGTCTTCGTCCTCGGCAAAATCGAGGTCCAGAGCGAGCTCATCCACGACGGCAGGATCCTCGAACAGCGCCCATGCCAGCGCGATGATCTGAAAGAGGAAAGTGCGCTCATCCTCGACCGCCTCACCCTGCCCTAGCAGCGCTTGAATGCCGAAAGACTGCACGTGATCGTAAGTCGCTAGGGAAAACGGGCGAAACTCCAGATCGTCTATGCTGAAGCCATCGGTGTAGAAAGCAGCTCGACTGGCTTTTTCGTGGTCGGAGTCTTGAGGCATGCTCTCGCCTCAGTGGTCAAAGCTCGCGATCTGCTCCTCGATCTCTTCCTCGGTCCCGGCGTGGACGTAATACAAACGTCCGCCGCGGGGCACGGCGATATGGCGAGGCAGCTGCTGCAGCGACTCCAGCAAGAGACGATACTGCTCGACGCTGCGCACCCAGAGCTCGTCGGGCGCATCGCTCGGGCGCAAATGCTTGACCCGAGCAATCGGCTTCTCACTTGGGGGTGCCTTTTTCAGCGCCTCATAAATCACCGAGCGCCAGCCAAAGCCCTTACTCCGGATCGCGCGATGCACGTCCGCGATCGGCTTTGGCTTGCCAGTTGGGAAAGCAAACTCAGTCGACCCATCCAGCAGCAGCACGAACTCGCGCTCGCCTGTCCGCTCGTGAGTCGCATCTTGAAACGCGGCTTGCTGCCCCTCGGGATCGACAAAGATTTTACCCCCCATCTCTAGGAGCATTGCGGCGACGAATGTCTCTGCGCTCTGGTAGGGGCTGCAGCTGTCTTTGATCCGGATGAATTTCGCCCCAAGGCTCATGCCGCATTCGGCCAGTTTTCACCAGTGACTTCCCACTCGGGGTATGACCCCGCCTTTTCGTCGAGCTTGTCGGTCAGCAGGATCGTGACGCCACTGCCAAGCTCAGGCACGCTGCTGGCAAGGTCGCCATCGCCACCGAGGGCGAGAACGACTGGGAGATCGCCAGAGCCTTTGACGGTGAATTCGTAGTGCTCATCGTAGAAATCCTGCTCAAGGAAAGTGCCATCGGTGGCGAGCCGCTCTTCGGTCTCCTCGACCTTGCGCTCGATTTCGAAAGAGGTCACGGCAGCGATCCCGACCGAGGTGATGCCGAGCACGGGGCAGACGGCACCGTGACTTGCGGGCACTGGCGGATCCCCTGCAGCACTGGCAGCAGGGGCCGCAAGCGTCGCGTATCCTTTGCCAGTGTCCTCAAACTCTGGATATTCCGAGGTGGTCTCGGTGCGCTTCCGACTGATCAGGTAAATGGTGTCGACTGCGTCGAGCTTGCCGGCCGTGACACCGAGCAGATCCTGCACACCCATGCCTTTGATCGAAACGTCGAGCATCAATTTCGGCTTGGCCGCGACACAGCGAGTGACGCCGGTCTGATCAGGGAGCTTGGCGAGCTCTATGGAGCGGCTCCGACTCGACTCACTGACGAACCCGATACCAGGTGCGGTGAGGCCAAAAAGATTCGTTACGCCCTGAGTCGCCATATCCCGAGAGCGCCAGTCAAACCACGATCGCCGCTGGCAGTGTCAGCGGATCTGGATCGTCCCGCATCAGGCCGATGCGAATGCGGACAACCGCACGCCAGGTTGCGTCCTCGACGGTGGACTCAATACCGAGCAGCTCGAAGCCGCGACCGCTGAATCGATCGTCGGTCGCCTCGCGAATGTAGTAGGCGAGCCAGGCCGCATTCGGCGCGAGCTCGGGCGGCGTCGGGGGCAACAGTAGCGCCTCAGTGATCGCGCCGTTTCGCTTGTGAAGGTCGACGTTTCCCTTCACCTTAGGCGTGATCGTCATCACATTGGCGACCGCGTAGCCGAGAGGCCCGACGAGGTGCGGCTGATCCTCAATCAGCACCCCGACGAGAGGCACGCCTTCGTCGATCGCATCCTCAGTCACCGCAGAGGTGATTGGGACCTCGGGGTAGCCGGCCAGCGCGAAGCCAGCATCCATGAACCGTGCCACCCCGTCTGCGATTTCCTCTCTCATGCGAGTCGGAGAGCGTCAAGGGGGTGGGGTTTTTTGAGGGGAAACTAATTGCTAATGCCGCTCCAAAGCCTCGGATGCGACCTTTCGCATGAAGTCCCGTTCGCCCTTTGATCCAAAGGCGGCTCCATAGCTCATTTCCTCTCCATTGTCCCAAGTGCGGCCAGAGGAGGGAAACTCGCCAAACCACTTGGCGATTTTTCGAAGCGCCGTCGCATAACGCTTATTTTCGATTGATAGCTCTGCAACCTCCGCCGCAAGATCCAAACGAGACGGGGGTGCCAAACACTCACCCAGTGGGGCTTCGACTGGCGTTTCTGGTGGTTGGTTAATTTCTTTTGTCATGGTAGTTTATTTTCAGACTGGCTTGGGGTTGGACTGCCTCATTGCCGCTTCGTTTTCGTAGCCGAAAAACATAGTCAAAGAACAAGTTCGAATTCAGACCTTACAACCGCTGCCGCTTTTCTACCGAGCCAAGTGAATCATCGGCTTTTCTTGCCCCGCCAAAATCGCGATCTGAGCCCAGCGCGTCCGGACCACGACCGAGCGCCCTTGCTCTTCGACCTTTGCCTCAAAAGCATTGGGTCCCTTCCGCTGCAATTTCCCAGCGATCGAAAAGAAATTCATCCGAGACGACAAGCCATCAAGGTGTTCGCCAAGCGCTGCGAGAGCGTCTGATTCGCTGAGATATGGGAGAGCCTCTGGCTGACTACACGGGACTATCGCGGGCATGCTGAGAGCCGAGACGTCAAGCCCCATCGCCATGCTGCGCTAGTCTCAGCAGCCAACGCTCTGAATCCTGATCGTGAGACTCAAACAGCCGGAAGGTATCCGGATCGCTCCCCTCGGGCGTGATCGTCGCAGTGGTGCGAGTCTCGGGCAGCTCGGGGAGCTGCTCTTTGTCGATCAGCACGGTGGCAGATCGGATCCTCACCTGCGCGTAGTCGCGATCTTCACGCTCAATCACCGAGATGCGGACCGAGCAGGTCAGAACTTCAGTCGATCCGTCCCACTGCAGCGTCCCAGGTCTCAGCTGATCGGCCATCCGCTCGCGAGCACGACAGCGCGCGTTGCGGATGTGCTCGGGGATCATTTTTGCGGCTGCGAATTGTCAGGCAAAAGCTCGGGGTTCGAAGGCTTTTGCTGATCGGACTTTGCAGCCTTCGCTTTAGCGGCTGCTTCCTCCTCTGCTTTGGCTTTGGCGGATGCTTCCTCCTCGGCTTTCGCTTTGGCGAGTGCCTCACGAGCTTCGGATCCATCAACTGCGCGGAGACGCGCAGCAGCTTCCTTCTCGGCAGCCTGGGCCGATTCAAGCTTTGCCTCAAGCGCTCGGGTCGCTGCTGCCGTCTTATCGGCTGCAGCTTTCGCTTTGGTCAGGGTCGCAACCATCTTCTTGCGCTCATCTTCACTGACGGGATCAGGAAACTGATGGCTGCGCGTGACCTTGCCATTCTGAATCAACGCCAATGCCTGATGGCCTTTGCGAAACTCCTCACTATCACGGCTGTCAGTATACGCGATCGCAATCTCACCGAATTCTGGATCGGTCGCATCATACGATGCGTGCGGACCTGCCACCGGGACGGTTTCGCCCTCGCGAGTGAGAGCAACTGCAAGGGCAATCTTAAGCATGGCAAAAAGTTAGTCGGAGAAAAACTGGGGCCACCCCGTAGGATGACCCCAGCGAATCGCTGGTTACGCAGAAGAAAAAAAAGGATGGGATCAGGTGAGCGTGATGCGCTCAAGCGCCTCGGCCTGCAAAGCCTGAAATTTGTAGATCGTGGCGAGGTCGAGTTGGATGTTACCCGTCTTAGGGTCTTTCCATGCACGCATCAGGAATGGCATGCCGCGCGCGCCTTGAACAACCTCAAGCGCAACGGGATCAGAATCGCCTGTGCTCGGCTCATCAGGAGCCCGGGCCACAAAGATCGCTGCCGTGCGGGTGAAAGCAAAGCCCCGCGCCGCATCAGTCGGCATGTCGACATTGGTGCGGTGGAAAGTGAATGGCGAATTGCTGCTGGTCACTCCATTAGAGATAAGCCGAGCGCCTTGCCCCTGCCCCGTATTGGCATGGACCGTCGCGATGTGATCATCGATCCACTCGCCATAGGCGTCAGGCTCAAGAACCACGGTCGCATTGGTGCGATCAGCAAGGTTCCGCTTGAAGAGCTCTTTATCAAGAGTGGTCTCAGTGCTGCGCCCAAAAGTGCCTGCAGCCACAGGGGTATTATTGGGGAATGCCGCAGCGGTGATCACTGCAAGGAAATCGCCAACAATCTCTTCCTGAAGTCCACGACGCATACCGCGGCGGACTTTGTCTCGGAGATTCTCATACGCAACGTTCTGGCGGGGAGCGCCCTGAAGCACGCGAAACTCCTCTGGAGTCAGAGAAAACGAGGCGGCCTTAACGGCGCTTGGGAGAGTGAACGGAATCTGAGGCTTGGCTGCGTAGTTCTGAGCCACATAGCCGACAGCAGGATCAACATCGTAGGCCGTAGCCACATACGTGAAATCCGTGATCTGAATAGTCGAACCAGGTCGCGCCGTGGCGACCTCGCCAAGATCGGAATCTTCCTGGCCAAAGTCGTAGGCCAGATTAAACAGCGGGTCAAGATCCGCCTCGAGATCGTCGACGATGTCGTAGGTGAGCTCGGCATTTACTAGGGTGCCGAAATTGTTAGTTGCCATGGTGCGAAATGGTTAGTGCGGAACGGGAAAGAAATTTCTCAGATAAGTCTCAGAGTAAGTGTCAAAGAGCCCTCAGGACCCGATCAGGCAGCGTCGGATTTAGTCAGCTTTTTGAGCCGATCGAAAGCAGCCCGCTTTTCGCGACCAGGCTTGGCATTCCGGAAAGCCTCGCGAGCCTGCTCGACTGGGCTGCCGCCATCCCCCGTCGAATTATCCGATCCGGGAACCTGCTCAGAGGAAAGGTGGCTCTCGGCTGCGATGCGAGCGGCTGCCTGAGAAGTGGTTTCCTTTTCCTTCTCCATTTCCAGCACCTGCTTCGCGAGGTCCTCGCCCTTGGCGACCTCCTCTTTCAGCGCAGTGATCTCCTGATCCTTCTCCGCAATCGTCGCATCGCGATCGGCGACATCTTTTTTGAGCTGCTCGTTTTCCGAGGCGAGGTCGCCTTTTTCGTCAGAGAGCGTCTTGCGGGACTTCACTAAGTCGCGAGCGCGATCAAGCGCCGAGCGCTTCGGAGCCTCGGGCTTTTGCTCAGTGGTCGACTGTTTCTCCGACTGCTTCGCACCCGAAGCATCCCCGGGCTTTTCGGTAGTGGCATCGGCTGGCTTCTCGGGCGAGTCAGAATTTTTCTCCATAGCCCGCTTTGCAATGTCAAAGGGGGCGGATGCAAGAAAGTCTGCTAATCGACCTCTGTGATTTCGAGAACCTTGTGCCCACTTACTTCTTTATTCCACTCGTCCGCCTTATTCTTAGCCTCTTCGAAGGTAGCAAATTCAGGACAGCGCAAACCATCATCCGCTCCCTCCGGATGCCATACATAATACCGCGTGGAAGCAGATACGCTGCGGCAAGTCGATTCGTCCATAATACAAATCAAAGCCGCTCCATCTCATCGGCGAGGCACTCACTCAGATCCTGATAGATTCCGTCGAGAAACCCCAGCCCGACTGCATCGACACCATCATGCTCCTGCCCTTCGAGCGCTTCGCGGTCAATGCTAGGTCGCTGATTGATCACATACTGCTTAAAAGTCGCGTCGAGCTGCTCGACTCGCTCTTGCATCAGCGCGAGCTCCGCGTCGGTGACCGGCTTGCCAGGGTAGCCCATCGCCTTGTATTTGCTGGCCCTGAAAACGTGGACTTTCCGGCCGAGCTCATCATACTCCTTCGACCGATCGACAATCGCCGCAAAGGTCCCGACTGAGCCGACCTCCGCCGACTTCGCCGCATAGATCTCGGTGCAGCCAGCCGCCATCTTGTAGGCAGCTGAGCACATCAGCCCGTCCGAGTAGGCGACGGTCCGCTTTTCCTCCGTCAGCTTCAGCAGCCGCTCAGTGGTATCGGAAGACGCCAGTGCAAGCCCCCCAGGTGAATCAAAATCGAAGACGACAGTCTCGACACGATCATCAGCGCGCAGCTCTTCGAGATCGCGATCGACATGAGCAAGGTCACAGCCGCCGCAGTAGGTCTCCAACCACGAGAGCCGCTTGCCCATCGTGCCCTGAATCGACATTACTGCGAGCCGGCCATCGTCGGACAGCTCGACTGGGCAATACCAGCGCTCGTCTTTGTTGCTGCGCGAGCGCCCAAGCGCTTCACGCGATGGAGGGGTCAGTTCTCGCCCGCTCGCGACATGATCATTCAGCGCCATGATCCAAGCTGCATGGGTGCGCTCAAGCACTTCCCAAGGCTCCGTGTAGAGCATTTCGTAGAGCTTCGGGTAATTCATGGCATTAACTGTTCAGATTTGCGTGGTAAAGTTTAACATGTTCAGATAATCAATTACTGATCGTCTTCCTCATCGTCGTCGACTTCCTCTTTTTCAGACTTTGAGTCTGGAGCCTCACTATCCGCTCCCGCTGGGCCTGCCGTGCCTCCAACCCCTGCTGGTGCTGAGACGCGCGATTGCTTCAGTCGATCAATCATCGCAGGAGACCAATCACGCTCGTGAGCGGACTCAATCATGTAGTCGGTCTCATCCATCCACTGGTCGACGTTGTCGCGCCAGTCTTCCTGCAGCTCGCCGAAATGGCGCTCCAAGGTCCTGACACCCGGAGTCCGCATCTCCTCAAGGTTGAGGCGACCCTCAGCCCCGCGATCAATCGATTTTTTACGCGGATGAGCCCAGTCCACCAGATACCAAATCCCATCCTCGGGCTCGCGGAATCCATTATTGTGGATCTCATTGCCCATCCACATATACCAGTAGGCCTGGCAAAACGGCACCAGCAGCTCGCCTCGGAGATCCTCAAGAACCTCCTGCACATCCTCTTTCAGGTAGCGCTGAGTATTACCATTGAGAGACATGATCTCAAACACCAACTCAGGCGGAAAATCGAAGGTGTAGGCGACCTCGCGCGAGAACCACTTCAGGAGATCCATCTGGTTGCCGGTCGGATTCGCCGACTCCAGAATCTTCGGCTCCCAGCCCCCCGAATAGTCAGGCATCGCCCCTGAGGCCATTGCCTCTTCGTAGGTGACAACTCGCTTAGCATCCGTCTTATCCGATACCTCAGCTCCCTGAGCATCCAGATACTGACTTCGGACGCCAGCTCCGATCCCGCGATTGCCAGGAGGCGAAACGTCTTTCTCGGAGTTCGCGAGGTAGAAGCCAAACAGGCTAGTCGCCTTGATCTGCTTCATGAAGTCGCTGGTGACCTCGCGCATGTCGTGCATCCGAGTGATGACCGGGTGAAACGGCGTCACACCTCGATGCTGGCCATACCTCTCCCAAGCGGTGCTCAGGATCGAGGATGAAGCTGGCAGATCGGTGAACTTTTTGGGATCATCCGGATCCGGAATCCGATATTTCAGATGCGCCCCTCCCCGATCGACGGTTACCCCATCGAAGAGACGGTCCTGCATGTGAATCGGAACGTCCGAGCCACTCCCGATCCGATTGGCTTCAAAAGCCGAGACCTGAGTCGAGCCCGTTTTTCCACGGGAGAAATTCGAGAGCAGCTCGCCATCGGTCATCCAGCGCCGTGTGATGAAGCGCTGGTAGGTCACCCAGTTGAATTTACCAGCCCGATCGAAGAGCCGCGGCGACATGGCATGACGACGAAAGCGGCTAATCGACTCCAGCACCCAATCTCGGTCATTCGATCGAGGCATCGGCATCAGCGCACCCACCATCCGGGGGATCGCGCGGCCAAGGCGCTTCGCTCGAGGATCATTGTTAAAGAACCAGCGCGCCTTCCGCATCAGCTCGGTCCGAGAGAAGCTAGTCAGCTCTTTGCGAGTGTCGAGCTCGGGAAAAATTATATATCCCCGATCGCGAGTATTCATCGCGCCAGTGAACGAAGCCCCGCCTCCACCAAAACGCTGGAAAAACGACTCGCTCGGCTGCATTGAGCCATCAGGCATCACGATCACAGATCCGCCTGATCCCGGCCGACTCGCCATCGATCCAGAGATCGACATCATAAACTTTCGCTGCTCCGGGCTCATCAGGTCAGCGCGCGATTAGAGAGGTCCAGAAAGTGTCCACCAGATTCCAGCAGCGACTCGCCAGCGGCCTCCGAGACTTTCAATTCGATCGCTCCCTGCAGATTGGCGGCGATCTGCTTGCATTCGTCGAGAGACCGAGGTGCCAGACTCATCGAAGTCCCATCAAGCGTCTCGCCTGTGAGTGAGTCAGGCGCATTCATCGCCACCGCGACCGCCCGGAGCGAATCGCGGAGCTCCTGCTCGGTGAAAGCGGCCGCATTGATGCGGACCCACTCGGGTTCGGCTACCATGAATCGCGCAAGCGCGTCAATCCGAGCTGTCCGAGCTATCCGATCCCAAGCCTCGGAGCTCTGGGGCAATCAGTGGCCATACGACACCTTTCTGCATCTTGAAACAGTCTCCATAGTCATTCGGAGGCGCATCATCGGGGTGCACGAAAACCGACTTTCGTTGCCCCGATATCATCTTGGTGATCAGCTTTTCCGAGGTCAGCTCGGTGACGATCACAGGCGGGATCTTGTCGGGCATCCAAAGCCGCGGATCCTCGCGCCGCTGCACCGTCCCGAGGTAAAAATCAAGCTTGATCGACCGATCCTGGAAGTCGTAGATCGTGATCTCGCCACCACCCTCGACCCAGTCCTCGGTCTCTTTCAGCGAGCGCGTCTTCAGGTCATTGGCAATGCCGCCTCCTCGAGCCGGCCAAAGGCTCCAGCCGTGCTCGTGCTGCGCTTTGTAACAAGCTCGCAAGACAGTATTTTTTCGAAAATTACAGTCGATCACTCCACAGTGGATGAACCGAGGCCGACTGCCGAGCGAGACGTAGTAGGGTCGATTGCGCAGCTCAATCAAAGCATCCTCATCATCGACCTCGCCATAGTCGATGAACCAAGCAGAACCATCCAGCGCCCAGGCAAACACGACATATTTCAGGACTTTGTCCTGCTTGTCGACCGAGATCGTGATCACTGCTGGATCACATGGCAGGTAATTCAGCATCTGATCTCCCGTCTCAGGCGAGTAGCAAAGATCAAACTTCTCACCGATCACCTGCTCAACCCCATCGACCACCTCGACCAAGCCACCGCGCAGATTTTGAATCGTCGCATCAGTCACATCCATCGTCTTTGGCGCGACTGGTAGACCCCAGTGATTCTTCCTGACATCATCTCGAGAAGTCTCAGAAGGCTGAATCGACGTGGCCATCAGCCATTTCACCATCAGTTTTCCCCACGAGACTTCTGGAAAGCTTGAGTAAAAATCCGAGATGTGAAACGATCGCACCTCAGGCTCGGCTGGACTCGGTTTCCCATCAATCCGCATCCGATCCGCCTCAGGAGTCGGTGTCCATATCCCCTCGGCGACCATTGCTTTTTTGTGCGTCTCCTCGATGTCTTTCTGACAGCGCTGACAGCGATAGTAAGTCGAGCGCAACACCTCTTCGAGGTCCCACCCCGTAATGGGATTTTTGCAATGAGAGAATTGAAAGTGTTTCTGCTGAAACTCAATTCTCTGCTCACACCACCAGCACGGGACCATCCACTTCTCCTGAGTCCCAGCGACGAAGCGCTTGTGAATGATGCCGCCTTCATCCTGAGGCTTCCCGATCACAAATAGCGTGTAGTCAGGCACGGTCGTAAATCGAGACTTTACCAGATCGTAGCTGGTGCCATCCTTCAGCTCTTCGTGATCTTCAATTTCGTCAAGGATCGCAACTCGATACCAGGTCTCGCGATAAGGCGTCGGAGAGCCCGAGCCCGTGACCTTAATGGTCATGTTCCGAAGTCGGAACGAGTAGGTCGAGACATCATTCTCGTCGTTACTCAGCGCCGCGCCGGCTGTCTCAATGATCGATTTTCGCAGCCGCTTATCCGAGACATCCTGAGCTTTTTCCTTAGAGTTGATCGCATACAGCGCGTTGCCTGGGAAGTTTTGGGGCATCCATCGAAGCACGTTCAGCAGCCCTTCAGAAATCCCCGTCTGCGACGATTTCATCACTCCGACCTCCCTCACGTCTGGATCTCGGACCGCGTCCTGTATCTCACGAGCCCATGGTGTGAGATCCGAGCGGTAACGCACCTCGGTCGCCGCCATTTTCTGGTCGAAAAACACGTTCCGATCAGCCCACTGCCACACTGGTTCTTTCGGCGAAGATCTAAGACCGGCTCCAAACAAGTCTCGCACGAACAGCTGCTCTTCAATCATACCTCAGCAACCGCTGCAGTCTGAATTTCATCAGCAAACATCACCTCCCGCAGCCCATCGAAGCACCGGTCCCGAGCACCGATCGCAACTCTGCGAGCCTCTTTCTCTGGCGTGCCAGGTGACATCTCCTGCACCACCCCTATCAGCTCACTGAGAAACGCCCGTGAAATCGTTCCCACGACATCGACGAAGGCTTCCTGCAACCTCGCTTTGCTGAGCAAGGTCCCTCGCTCCTGCTGGATCCGGACATTGTCCTTCTCCCACACGCGCACCAGCTTGATCGCTTCTCCCCAGTCCTTTCGCCAGCGCTCTGCTTCGGCGTGGTCACCTCGAGCCAGCGCGCCCTTGAGCTGCTTAAAAGCTTCATTCGCCAGAGCCTTCGCCTGCTTCAGCTCGACACCAGCCTCGCCTTCGTCGACTCCTAACTCAAGGAAAACTGGATCGCCAGTCGGGCCATTAAGCTCCTCATCGGAAATCGCTCCCGAATCCAGCACCAATCGACCAGCCGGGGCTGCCTGCTGAAAAGCGATCGCAGCTTCCCGCACTGATTGCGGAACTTTCTGGCTCATCCACTTTTTCCACCAAGAAATCAGTTGGACCGGATCGTGCAGTGGAGGCAGATCACCCTGCTTTTTCCCGAGATCTACCCACGTTCGAATGGTGCGCGAAGAGCGGCCGTATCGCTCACCATAAGCCGAAAACGATTCCTCGTAGGAAACCTTGCCATTTGCCGCCACCCGCACGACGCGATCGACCGGAACAGGCCCCACATCCTCCACCTCCTCGGTTTCATCGTCTTTTTGGGCGGCCAGGTTGCTCGCAAACTCATCCCAGAGTTTCGCCTCTCGGCTCGACAGCGCTTCGCCAGCCTGAATCTTGCCCATGATGCTGCGGATCTCGACCTCGCGGACGGATCTCACCGATTCAGCGCTGATTCCATCGTCGGACACTGCTCAAAACTTCATCGACCGCCCAACCGTCAAACGGCAGCGGCAGAAAATATTTTTCAGGTTTCCGACTTTTTCACTCGTGGGGCGGCGCAACCGATCTAAACGGCAGATTCAATAGGAGACTTCCTACCCCCCCCCACTTAGAGTGTCATCAGGCGACAGCAGGGGTCGGAGGTCTGGGACACCCCTAACTCTGTCTTTTCCAGTTAGATATGAAACTGGTGTCGTAGATTTTCTACATTTAGCCAGTCAGTAACTTTAAACAAACACTCAACCTGCTTTTCTATTTCAAAGCAATGCGACCAGCGGGAGCGTCATTATTATGAGCTATCCGGTTCCCAAATTGCCGGAAAGTCGCGCTTGTAAAATAAAAATAAACGCGGTTTGCCGACACCAAAGCCGCAACCAACTGATAATCAATCAGTAAGGGGTGTCCTAGACCTCCGACACCTAAAGGTAGCGGCGTCACCAGTGAACGATGCTATTTACTCACCAGCAGGAGGACGTGCAATCATCCATCCCCGACCTCGTTTAGTGCGATGCTTGCCAACGCGATCTACAGCGTCCTCTGCAAGTCGACCGAGAAGTCGGTCACACTTATTGTGAGCGAATAGTTTCTTTGCCTCTCGAGAAACAGAGCACGTCACTTCACCGAACTCTCCCAGCAGGAGTTTCTCAAAATTGATCGCTGTCCCTTTCCAAATCTTACCCTTCACAGATCCAGGCATGCTCATTTCCTCAGGAAGTTCCCAGAGCTTCAGTGCAACCATAGTCGGGCTTTCGAATACCGCTGCATCAATTAGAGCAAGCAGCTCAGCACTTGGCGTGTCTTCGAAGAGAGCTCCGACAAGTGACGGCTCTTGCCACGCATCAACACCAAAACGAGTAGATCGGATGTCTTCTGGTATTTCAAACTCGTTAAGAAGATGCCAAGCATAGGCTGGTAATTCACTAGCGATCGCCTCTCTGAACGCCGCTCGCTCTGTCAGCGTATCGGTTGGCAAAGGTAGCGGCGCAGACTTCACTCGGAAAATCATGAGCTTGTCTCGCGTATCAGGAGTCAACAAAGGAAGGACACGCATCTTATCGGGATCGTCGTTCACAGAAATAGTGAGTCGCCAGAATGGGCTGCCAGTGATGGCGTCTTCCTTTTTCTTGTGAAGTCGGTGCGTATCGTTGGCAACAATCCCTTTTACCATTTCACCAAAAAAGACTCGGTCCTTCGTGAGTGTCGACGATACAGGATCCTCCATTAGTAAGTGCTCGGCTGAGACCATCTCGGAATTGAAGTCAGCCCGCCCAAACATGTAAGCACCAGGATCAGCAGAACGGCATCCAAGCATACCTGTGACAACCTGATGCTGAAGCCTAGACTTAGCGCTGCCAGCGCGGCCGGCGAAAATCAAGGCATGGCCAGGGCGATAATTACCGGCGTCCCCAGAATGCAGTGACTCATACGCTACCTGCATCCAGGAGTGAAAATATCGCGACTGATCACCCAGCCTGCCCTCAATAAGCTCGCGCACTGTTTCCCATGATCCTTCAACTGGCTCGACCACACGAGGCGAAGTCTTCACAACGACTTTGCCACCGCTCATTTCGTAGACCCCAGCACGATGGCCAGCAAGAGCTGGTAGCGCCAATTCAACCGAGCGCTTTTGCATCACATGCAGCATCACTTGATCAGTCTCCGAAACGCACTCACCCTCTCGAGGGCGCACTGCGATCATTCGACCTGGCATTGCGCGCATCAGCTTAATCACTTTTCGCTCGTTCCACGTCGCATAGACGTCGGCATTTTTAACTAGCAGCTTGTCGCCAGAGCCGTCGACCCAGTAGAGCCCCAATTCCTCCGCAATTTCGGCAGCATCGAATTCTGGACCTTTTGCATCACCAGCTTTGAACTCGGCCGGCGCATCAGGTTTGCCTTCAACACGACCGCGGCGGGGATTTTTTCGCTCGCCTGGCATACTCAGAAATCCCAACAAAAGAATGCATCAGCGACATCGGCGTCGCTGATTACGTCGGCTTCGCAATGAGCAAGATCGTTCAAGTCGCCGACGCGTTGGTTGGCAGCGGTGTCCAATCCGTAAAGTGAAAAAGTCTCTACAGCTGCACCAGCTTCAGTGAGCTGGCCCTGCCATCGTTTTGCCGCTTCGATTGATGGGACCTTCCAACCTTCTGGAATGATCGGCATGCCATCCTCTGCGAATGGCTTTTCAAGGCAGCGAGGAGCCCCTGCTTTGAGCGCCTTCGCGCCAGGCTTTGCTGGGTCAGCGTCAATGATCACTCTGACCCGCTTTGAGCGGAAGAACGGCAAAGCATCTTCCGCGATCCTCACTGATGATCCCAAAATCGCCACGACTGCTACCTTGTCGAGCATCCCGAAGCCGTAGAGAAAGTGATAAGCGGCAAGCATATCGGCACCACCTTCGACGAGCAGCACAGACGATCGATCGCCAATTTCGGCCGCCCCTATCGGCCATTTAGGCGAGCCCTTTGTCCACGCCTTGGTCTCCGAAACCGAGTCGCCCCGCTTGATTTTGTAAGGGTGACCACTGAGCCGGCGATACTGCAAGACCCGTCGCTCTTGATCAGTTACTACCCAAGAACCATCAGCATCGTCGGCTATAACCCATTGATTAGATCGCTTTTGATGCCACTGCGGCCATTCGCAAAACCCGACGCGCTTGTCCTCTTCGGCTGCAAACCGCAAAGCTAGCGGATTAAGACCGCGTAGTGCTCCAAGCTTGTTGATCTCTTCGGTTCGAAGCTTTCTCAGAGCGGGATAGAGAGGCTTTTCAATAGGTCTCTCTTTGCTGCCTTTCTTCCCTTCATACACCTTAACTTTTCGGCGCTTCCATTCAGCTGCTTCAGGACTAGGATACACATCGCAAAGGCCCGCGAGCTGTTCTACAGCAGTGCTAAAATCGACGCCGCGAGCATCCTGCCAAAACTTAAAGATATCTCCGTGCCAACCACAGCCAAAACAGTGCCCATGATCTTCGTAAACCATGAAAGAAGGGGTACGCTCGCCGTGGAACGGACACAAAGCTTGAAAGCCCCCCGACACGCGCCGCAACTCGACATCTTCCCGCCCAAATACTTCGGGAAATCGAAGGCGTGATCGGATCAGCTCCTTATCGTAGGAGCGTTTTTCCATCTTTAGATCTGATACACTTTTCTGAGCTTCACCCAGAGCGGCAGATGTTCGAGTTCTCCCTCAAGCTGCCCAAAGCACCACACCAGGTAAGAACAGTGAAGCAGCACCTCAAGCGTGCCCGCATCCTTCACATCGCCCCAGACTGAAAGCTCCTGTTGGTTCTCCTCAGATTCTGGCTTGCCCATGATTTCGGCCGCAACAGCTGTTGGGTGATCACCCCCGTCGAGCCCGAAATAAGAGATCGCCACCATAGCCTTGACCGACTCCAAAAAGGCGGTGAATCGATCAGGATCCGAGAGCAGCCCGTCAGGGCTCTTTTCTACAGCATCCTCTACAGCAAGCAGCATCTCGCGGAGATCGGTTTCCAGCGTCTCCTGCTTTTCCTTTTCCTCTTCGGCGCGTCTCTTGGCTTCTGCATTCTGCTTCTCCTGGTCCGCTCGTGAGGTCGCGGCAAAAATGCAGTCCTCAATTGAATCGCGGAGAGCCAGGCGCGCGGCATCAGCAACCAGATCGACGCGAATCACAATTCTGAAATTCATCTCTCCATCGCAGACCGAATAAAGCGGGCCGCCATAGCGGTCAGCGAGCACAGCCCACGTCTCTTCAGTGCGTGCCCCTGGGATCAGACCATCCTCAGTGCCTTCCGGGACCTGATCAGCAAGACGATAATCAGGCGCATGGAATGTGTGGAGCTGCGTTATCCCAGCAGGGAAAATTTCACGGCAAGTGTGGTAAGGCAGTCGCTCAGGAAATCCGATAGGCTCACTAATACCCATTTGCTGAGCCCACTCTTCATATTCGCGATTCCATTCCTCTAGCATTTCGCCTGGGTTCTCCCAAAGCTCTTTTTCCCGCGCCGGCCGAACGTATCGCTTATCAATCTGGGCTGTCGCTCGATCGCCTGAGCCAGAGTCCAAAGCTACCTGCAAAGCTTCGGAAAATAGATCATCATCAGGCACCCTCAGAGCCTGCTCGACGGCGTACAGTGGTATTTCTCTGGCATCAAGCTGAGCCTGGACTGGCTCTGGGGCATTTAGCAGCACCAGTCGGCGCCGCACCTGATTCCTTTGCAGACCGAGCAATTTTGCAATCGCATTTAGAGAAAGGTCAAACTCATCCCGCATCCGAGCGTAGGCCCGCCCCTCTTCCAAAGGCGTCATGCTCTCTCGCTGTAGATTCTCCGCGAGCTGCATCTGAAATATCTCCAAATCAGACAGCTCCTCGCGATAGCACGGGATCAGAAACGATTCATCGCCCTCGACCTTCTCGCCATCCACAGTCTCATATCCTCGAGCAACCATCATCGCTGCGCGCCACCTCCTCTCTCCAAAAACGATTCGATTACCGACACACAGCAAAGGCTGCTTGATACCGATATCGCGAATCGAATCAGCAAGACCCACTAACTCTTTCTGCTCAAATCGTCGACGAGGATTGTTTGGATCTGGCTCCAAGGAAGCGGGAGCGACTCGGTGAATTTCTATAGTTTCACTCATATCAACAGTTCAAAAAATCTTTTATTTGTTTATTTGCCGAAAAGTTGTGTCGAGAGCGTTTTCCTCGAGCTTGTTTTCGGTAAGTCTCGACTACCTCTTCACGTTTTTGGCGATGGCTTTTGTTGCCTCGCTGCCCGACCCTTTCCTTTCGTCGCTGCACCTTCGCCTTGTGGCGCTCATTAACCGCCGCTCGAGTCTGCGCCAACAGAGAAGCAATATCCTCCTGAGTCATCCGATCAACCGGAGGAATGTTTAGATCCCATCCCCACACGAGCACCGTGGCACCAAGCTGAATGGGGTCGAGGCCGCATTCAGAAAGCAGATGCCTCAGGATCATCTCAAAGGTCTCCACTCGAGCCTCATGCCGCAGCTGCTTCTCCCGATCCGACATCGAATCTGGATCTGAGTCTCGCTCCCGAGCGACCAGAATCGACACAGGCGTCTCAATGTTTAGCGCCTGGATGCCAGAGCCTGCCGCCGCCCCCGAAACCACCTCGACCGTCCCAGGGAACCAGCCAGCATCCTGCAGCCGATTCAGATCGACAATTTCGTCAGGATCAATCTCCTCACTCATCGTCACCTCCGATCATTCTGGTCTGCCGATGACGCTCCCGCCCCTGCCGCTCAGCAGCAGCCTTCCGAGCTGCTCTGACTGCAGCCGAGTGGCCACCCAAAAGCCGCGCGGCCTCGCCGATGTCGCGGGCTATGCCGGCCGAGATCAGGGCGCGTCGTTTCCCAGTGAAGTCCAGCCGCTTCCAGTCAGGCGGGACAGGATGCCCACAAAGAGGCGAGCTTTTGAGATTGAATCTATCCATCACAGCAAAATCTCGCGTGCGATGGCGGGCCGTTTTGTCCGCAGCGGGATTGGCGAACGACCCGAGGTGACCTTATCACCCCAATGCTTCGGCCCCCGTCTCCATCGCTTTTCGCGAAATTCTGCGGACACGATCTGCGGACGTGTCTTTCTGGATCGAGTCGTAACTCGTTGAAAATCAGTGGCGAAGCGGACGGGACTTGAACCCGCAACCTCCTGCGTGACAGGCAGGTGCTCTAACCAATTGAGCTACCGCTCCACTGATACCGCCGAACATCCGGCGAAAGGGTTCGAGACTCCTCAAAGCAGCCTCAGAACGGGGCGCGAGACTAGTGTCGAAAGACCTCCGGTGCAACAAAAATGTTTGGGAAATCCGTTGCTTTCCGAGCATATCCGCCTAACTTCGCGGCCCGCCACGCCCTGCAGTTTGAGGCGTCGAGCAATCAACATCCACTCTTCCACCACCCTACCCAGCCATGAACGTGATTGACAAGATTGAGCGCGAGCAAATGAAGAGCGATGTGCCTGATTTTTCACCAGGCGATACGGTCGATGTTCACAATCGCGTGATCGAGGGTGGAAAAGAGCGTATCCAGCGATTCAAGGGCCTGTGCATCGCCCGCCACGGGTCAGGCGTGAATGAAGCGTTCACCGTCCGCAAAATCTCAAACGGCGAAGGGGTCGAGAGGGTCTTTCAGCTCCACTCTCCCAAACTTGCGAAAGTCGAAGTGACGAAGCGAGGCAAAGTCCGCCGCGCCAAGTTGAACTACCTGCGCAGCCGTCTCGGCAAGTCAGCGACGACCGTCAAAGCTCGCACCTCCTGAGCATTCCTGCCCATCGCGGCATTCGAATTTGCGGGGACCGCCCCTCCGAGCAAGTCGGAGGCGACTTTTCTTGGGCTTTAGAGCGCCTCTAATCCTCAAACAGGGTTCCTCCTTCTCTCCTTGGTCCCTCTATCAGGCTGGGCAGGCACTCGGTTTTGAATTGTGCAAACCGCTTGACTACGGTCGGTTAAAAGCTACCGATTTAGTATAGATCGGAGCTATTAATTGTAGCTCTACTGTTGGAACGGCCTGCCGTTCCGCATCTGTGCCACCCCATCTGGCTCCCCCAAGGTAGATCACGGGTCATCGGAATGGGGAAGTTTGCAGGCTGGTTGAATCAGAACCTTCAACTGCTCGCCCTGTGAATCCCACTACCTGATCCGATATGTCGGCTCGAACTCCACGCGAAACGAGGCCGCAACCAGAAATTAGACCGCTTAAGCGAAGACGTAACAGACCTCAAAGTAGGTCAAGCTAAGATCGAAGGAAAAATAGAGTCTTTAGACAC